>JAKFVZ010000136.1 GCA_021732965.1 Reyranella sp. | reverse complement strand
CGCCAGCTCTCGGAGGAGCAGCGCGTGGCCGCCGGCGCCGGGCCCGACGTGCTGCGCCTGTCGATCGGCATCGAAACGGTTGCAGACATCATCGCAGATCTGGATCAGGCTCTGGCCAAGGCGACAAGCCAATGAAGAGAGGATGGAAATGCTCAGCAAGGAGGACAATGCGTTCCTGACCCGGGCCGGCAAGGGCACGCCAATGGGCGAGATGCTGCGGCGCTTCTGGATGCCGGCGCTGCTGTCGGAGGAGCTTCCCGAACGCGACGGGCCGCCGAAGAAGATCCGCCTGCTCGGCGAGGACCTGCTGGCCTTCCGCCAGACCGACGGAAGGATCTGCATCGTCGAGCCGCACTGTCCCCATCGCGGCGCCAACCTCTATTACGGCCGCAACGAGAATTGCGGCCTGCGCTGCTCCTTCCACGGCTGGAAGTTCGACGTCGACGGCAATTGCGTCGACCTGCCGACCTCGCCGCCGGAGTCCGCGTACAAGGACACGATCAAGCTGCTGGCCTATCCGACGCGCGAATGGGCCGACATGATCTGGGTCTATATGGGCCCGCGCGAGACGATGCCGGAGCTGCCCCAGCTCGAACTGGGCCTCGTCCCCGCCGCCTCGCGCTTCGTCACCAAGAAATGGCAGGACTGCAACTGGGTGCAGAGCCTCGAAGGCGCGATCGACACCTCACACTTCTCCTTCCTGCACAAGGTGCTGGCGACCGACGACGAGGCCGCGCGCCGGGCGATGAGCCGCGCCGCACTCAGCGACCAGGCCAAACCGGACGACCGAGTGCGCTGGGTACAGAACGATCCACGGCCGCGCTTCAGCGTGCTGGGCCACGACACCGGTCTCGTCATCGGGGGCGGCCGCAAGACCGACGGGCCCGAACTCTACTGGCGCATCGCGCAGTTCCTGATGCCCAGCCACGCCTACACGCCCGCCGCCTTCCCCGGCGAGATCTACTACGGGCAGACATGGGTGCCGGTCGACGACGTGAACTGCTGGATCTACACCTATTGCTGGCAGCCCGACCGGCCGCTCAGCAACTCAGAGCGCGCCAAGTTTCGCGGCGGCTTCAACGTTCATTCCGAGGTCGACGCCGACTACAGGCCGTTGCGCAACAGGGACAACGACTATCTGCGCGATCGCAGCGTGCAGCTCTCCGAGAACTTCACCGGCATCACCGGCGTGTCCGAGCAGGACGCCGCCATCCAGGACAGTCAGGGTCCGATCCAGGATCGTACGAAGGAGCATCTCGGCCCAACCGACATCGGCATCGTCGAGTTCCGCAAGCTGGTGATGGGCACGGCCCGCCGCCTCGCTTCGGGCGAGCCCCCGGCTGCGGCGCACAAGGCCAATCGCTACGCCGTGCGCTCCGGCGGCTGGATCGCGGCGCCGGACAAGGACCTCGCCACGGTCATGGCCGAACGCTTCGGCCACGATCGCGGCTATATCGGCAACCAGTACGGATTGGGTGACTGATGCTCGGCTCCGACAACGAATTTCTGACGCAGGGCAGCCCCGGCACGCCGATGGGCGACCTGCTGCGCCGCTTCTGGATGCCGGCCCTGCTCTCCGAGGAACTTCCCGAGCGCGACGGACCGCCGAAGAAGATCCGCATCCTCGGCGAGGACCTCCTCGCCTTCCGCCAGACCGACGGCCGCGTCGGCATCGTCGAGCCGCACTGTCCGCATCGCGGCGCCAATCTGTACTTCGGCCGCAACGAGGAGTGCGGGCTGCGCTGCGCCTTCCACGGCTGGAAGTTCGACATCGACGGCAATTGCGTCGACCTGCCGACCTCACCGCCGGAGTCGACGTACAAGGACACGATCAAGCTCCTGTCCTATCCGGTGCGCGAATGGGCAGACATGGTCTGGGTCTACATGGGCCCGCGCGAGCACATGCCGGAACTGCCTCAGCTCGAGCTCGGTCTCGTCCCCGCCGGGCATCGCTTCGTCTCGAAGAAATGGCAGGACTGCAACTGGGTGCAGAGCCTGGAAGGCGCGATCGACACCGCGCACTTCTCCTTCCTGCACGCGATCCCGACCAAGGACGAGGCCGCACGCCTCGACATCCTGCGCAAGACCTCGGCGATCGGCCAGGAAGGCGGCCTCGCCGATCGCAGCCGTTGGGTGACCGACGATCCGCGCCCCAGGTTCAGGATACAGAGCCACGATGCCGGGCTGGTGATCGCCGCCGGCCGCAAGACCGACACGACCGACGTCTACTGGCGCATCGCCCAGTATCTTGCGCCCAACCATGCGCTGGTGCCGGTCGCCTTCCCCGGCGAGGTCTATCATGGGCAGACCTGGGTCCCGGTCGATGACACGAGCTGCTGGATCTACACCTACAGCTGGGTGCCCGACCGGCCGCTGACTAACGCCGAGCGCGCCAAGTATGCGTCGGGCCTCAGCCTCCATGCCGAGATCGACGAGCACTACGTGCCCAAGCGCAACATGCACAACGACTACATGATCGACCGCGATCTGCAGAAGACGCTGAGCTACACCGGCATCAGCGGCGTGTCCGACCAGGACGCCGCGATCCAGGACAGCCAGGGCGCCGTGCAGGATCGCACCCGCGAGCATCTCGGACCGACCGACGTGGGCATCGTCGAGTTCCGCAAGCTGGTGATGGCCGCGGCCCGCGCCCTGCAGCAAGGCCAACCGCCGCGTGCCGCCGCCTCGCCCACGGGCTACGCCGTCCGGGCCGGGGGCTGGATCGCCGGGCCGGAGAAGGATCTTGCGACCATAATGACCGAACGATTCGGCCACCGGAACGGCTATGTCGGCGGCGAATACGGGCTCACGGAATAGAGGGTTAGACCGGCACCGGGCCCTGCATTATCGTCCGCACCGACATCGGAACTTGGGGAGAATCAGACGTGACCATCAAGATTTACGGGCCGACGGCCTCGCGCGCGGCGCGCGCTCTCTGGATCGCGCATGAACTCGGCATTCCGTACGAGCACATCGCGGTCGAGATGAAGGACCTGAAGAATCCCGACTATCTGAAGGTCAATCCGAACGGCAAGGTGCCGGCGCTGGTCGACGGCGACTTCAAGCTGTTCGAGTCGATGGCGATCAACCTCTACCTCGCGGCCAAGCACGGCAAGGATGGCTTCATGCCATCGAGCCTTGAGGATCAGGCCCTGTGCAACCAGTGGAGCTACTGGGGCATGACCGAGGTCGAGAAGCCGCTGCTCACCATCCTGATCGACATGTTCATGACCGCGCCGGACAAGCGCAAGCCGGAGGCCGTCGCCGAGGCACAGAAGATGCTGCCCAAGCCGCTGGCCGTGCTGAACGGTGCGCTCGAGGGCCGCGACTACCTGCTGGGCTCGACCTTCACGGTGGCCGACCTCAACCTCGCCTCGATCCTGAGCTGGGCCAAGCCGATCAAGTTCGACTTCGCGGCATTCCCCAACGTGAACGCCTGGCTCGACCGCTGCCTGTCGCGTCCGGCCTTCAAGGCGGCGCGCGGCTCGAAGTAGCGCCTACTCCGCCGGCGCGACCTGGGGGGCCGGCAACGACGCATCGCGCTCGTTGCCGGGCAGCAGCAGCGCCACCAGCGTGATCACGACCGAGACGACGGCGAGGCCCATGAACAGCAGTTCGAGGCTTCCCGTCGTCTCCCGCACCCAGGCGATCAGCAGGATCGCCAGCGGCCCCGCCCCGAACGCCACGACGAACTTCGCACCGAAGCCCAGCCCGTGGTAGCGGCTGGGCGTATAGCGGGCGATCAGGATGTTCTCGATCGGGCCCGCCGCCGAGCTGAGCACCGCCGACCCGATGGCGCCCAGCAGCGCGACGTAGCCGTTGCCCATGGCGAGCGCCAGCATGGCGATCACCTGCAGCGCCGAGGCGACGATGTAGGTGGCCTTGAGCGGATAGCGGTCGATGATGCGCCGGCCCATCGCATACTGCGCCACGCCGGAGACGACATAGATCATCGAGGTGGCGAGGCCGACCCACAGAACGATCTGCGTGGCGACGCCCCACGAGGCGAGCCCGTTGCGCAGTGCCGAGATCTCGGGCGCAAGCTTGACCTCGAAGACCATCGCGGCGCCGAACATCACCGCCTGCCAGATCACGCCTTCCAGCGCCATGGTGACGGAGAGCACGGAGAAGACGCGCCAGAAGTCGCGGCGGCCGACCTGCGTGCCTTTGGCTTGCGGCATCGCCCGGTCGCCGACCTTGCCCTGCCGGATCTGAACCCAGAGGACGGCGCCGACGATCAGGCAGACGATGCCGGGCACGATGAACGCCGCCCGCCATGAGGCGAGCGTGATCAGCACGCCGGGCACGATGCCGTAGAGCGCCAGTCCGGCGCTGCCCCAAAGCCCGTTCACGCCCATCGCGTGGCCCTGTTCCTTGGCCGTGCGGATCACCCAGCCGATGCCGACCGAATGGTAGAAGGCGCCGAACGCGCCGATGCCGCAGAGCGCGAGCGAGAGCGCCAGCGTGTCGCCGGTCGGCACCAGCCCGCAGGCGATCGACGACAGGCCCAGCCCGAGGAACATCACGACCATCATGGCCGGCGCCCCGAACCTGTCCGACGCCCAGCCGGCCGGCAGCGACACGACGCCCAGCAGGATCGTGGCCGGCGCGTAGAGGCGCAGCAGGTCTTCGGCCGGCAGGTTCCAGGAAACCGCCAGCGTCAGGACGATGACGGCGTAGAAAGCCGTCATCATGTGCATCAGCGCGTGGCCGATCGAGGAGAAGAGCAGGACGCGCTGGCCGGAATCAATCATGGGGCCTGTATCCTTTGTCGCCGCACCTCGTGCAAGCCGGCTTGCGGCAACGCTGCCATTCGCGCTAAAGCCCCCGTGCCGCGGGCCGACCGGCCGGCGGCACCGGTCGGGGCGTAGCGCAGCCTGGTAGCGCATCAGTCTGGGGGACTGGGGGTCGCAGGTTCAAATCCTGTCGCCCCGACCAATTCATCTCCCCCCATTGTATCCCAATGAATACCCGTCGCG
>JAKFVZ010000011.1 GCA_021732965.1 Reyranella sp. | reverse complement strand
CCTCGGGGAACGATGGTCGTGGGGGCTGATATCCCCTCAAATTTACAGCGGGAAAGCGAGAAAATTCCCCGGTCCCATTGTCTGCGGCTTGCCCGTGCCCTCTTAATGTTCAGCCATGAAGACCTCGGTGATCGTCAACCGTTTCGCCCACAAGGGAGGCGCGGGGCAGCGCTGGCAGGCGATCAAGGCCGAACTCGAGAAGCGGCTGGGGCCGTTCGAGGCGCAGTTCACGCAAGAGCCGGGTCACGCCACGCAACTCACGCGGGCCGCGCTGATGGGCGGCGCCCGCCGGTTCGTGGCGGTGGGCGGCGACGGCACGGTGAACGAAACGCTGAATGGCCTGCTCGATCCCTCAGGCCAGCTTCTCGCACCGGACGCGGTCCTCTGCCCGATTCCCGCCGGCACGGCCAATGAACTCTGCCGGGCACTCGGCCATGGCGCCGATCCGTCGAAGGCCTATGACGCGGCGGCAGCAACGGGGCGGCGGGCGATCGATCTGCTGCGCGTCCGCTGCATCGGCGCCGAGGGCCATCCGGTCGAGCGCTTCGGCTATCTGATGGCGGCGATCGGTGCCGCGGCTCTGGTCAGTCAGCGCACGTCGCAGTCGCGCTGGGCCAAGAAGCTCGGCGACGTGGCCTACATGCTGATGGCGCCCGCGGTCATCCTGGGCTTCCGCTCCCGTGGCGTTGCGATCACCGTCGACGGAGTCGACAGGGGGACCAGCACTTTGTTCACCGCGTTGATCGCCAACACCGAGAACGGCGTCGGCGGCCTGCGCCTGGCACCGGGCGCCGCCTTCGACGACGGGCTGCTCGATCTCGTCGAGGTTGGCGACGTGTCCCGGCTCGGCGCCCTGCTGGGTGTGATGCCACGTCTGGCCGACGGTTCGCATGTCGGCCATCCGAAGGTGCGCACGAGCCGCGGGCGGTCCTTCCGCTTTACGTCCGAAGTCGACACGCTGGTCGATCTGGACGGGGAAACAGTCGGTCGATTGCCGCTCGACATAGAGGTCCTGCCGCGCGGCTTCGCCGTGGGCGCGGTCGAGCCGGTTCGGTAGAGGGCGCAGAAGAGGACGAGCTTCTGCTATCATCGCCCGATGAAGATCAGGAAATTCGGCACGCCGCTCAAGCGGTCTGCAATCAAGCTGATGATGCTGGGCTCGGGCGAACTCGGCAAGGAAGTCGTCATCGAGGCCATGCGCTTCGGCATCGAGGTCATCGCCTGCGACCGTTATGAAGATGCGCCGGCCATGCTGGTCGCCAACAGCGCCTATGTATTCGACATGCGCGACGGCGAGGCGATGCGCCATGTCGTCGAGACGGTGAAGCCGCACTTCATCGTGCCCGAGATCGAGGCGATCGCCACCGACACGCTGGTCGAGCTGGAGAAGGAGGGCTGGACCGTCATCCCGACGGCACGTGCCGCCCAGCTCACCATGGATCGTCGCGGCATCCGCAAGCTCGCCGCCGAGAAACTGAAGCTGCCGACCTCGCCCTATCGCTTCGCCGCCAGCCTCGAGGAGCTGCAGGCGGGCGCGGCGGCCGTGGGCTTTCCCTGCTTCATCAAGCCCACCATGTCGTCGTCCGGTCACGGCCAGAGCGTCGCGCGCAAGCCCGCCGATGTGGCGAAGAGCTGGAAGACCGCGATGGAGGGCACGCGCGCCAGCACCGGTCTGGTGATCGTCGAGGGCGCCATCGACTTCGACTACGAGATCACGTTGCTCACCGTGCGCCATGACGGCGGCTTCGGCTTCTGCGAGCCGATCGGTCATATCCAGGTCGATGGCGACTATCGCGAAAGCTGGCAGCCGCACGCCATGTCGAAGACCGCGCTGCGCAAGGCGCGCGACATTGCGAAGAAGGTCGTGAACGAACTGTGCGGCGCCAAAGGCCGCGGCCTGTTCGGCGTCGAGATGTTCGTGAAGGGCGACACGGTCTGGTTCTCCGAACTCTCACCGCGGCCGCACGATACCGGCATGGTGACGATGGTCTCGCAGAACATGAGCGAGATGGAGCTGCACGTGCGCGCCATCCTCGGCCTGCCGATTCCCGAGATCACCTGCCAGGCGGCGGCCTCGGTGCCCGTCCTCGGCGACGGCACTCTCAAGGATCCGACCTATACCGGCATCGCCAAGGCGTTGGCCGCACCGGGAACGTCGGTGCGCATCTTCGGCAAGCCCGAAGTGAAGGGCCACCGCCGCATGGCCGTCGCACTGGCCACCGGCCGCACCGTCAAGGACGCGCGCCGCAAGGCAATGGCGTCGGCGAAGCAGATCAAGGTGGGTTAGGCGCGCGTCCTACCCTTGTCATCCTGAGCGAAGCGAAGGATCTCGCGCTGGCAACGGAGTCCTTTGGTCGCTCCGTCAGGTCCTTCGCTGCGCTCAGGACGACAATTAATGCCGGAAGTGCCTCATCCCGGTGAACACCATCGCGAGGCCCTTCTCGTCGGCCGCGTCGATCACTTCCTTGTCGCGCATCGAGCCGCCGGGCTGGATGATCGCCGTGGCGCCGGCTTCGGCGGCCGCCAGCAGGCCGTCGGCGAAGGGGAAGAAGGCATCGGAGGCGACGACGCTGCCGACCGCCGGGCTCACCTTGAGGCCCGCGGCCTCGCCCGCTTCAGCGGCACGGATGGCGGCGATGCGCGAGCTGTCGCGGCGATTCATCTGGCCCGCGCCGACACCCACCGTGGCGCCGTCCTTGGCATAGACGATGGCGTTCGACTTCACATGCTTGCAGACGGTGAAGGCGAACAGCAGGTCGTCGAGTTCCTTCGCCGTCGGCGACCGCCTGGTCACGACCTTGAGGTCGGCCTTCGTGAGATGGCCGTTGTCGCGCGTCTGGAAGAGATAGCCGCCGGCCACGCTCTTGAGCGTCATGCCGGCCGTCGCCGGATCGGGCAGCGCGCCGGCCAGCAGCACGCGCACGTTTTTCTTGGTGGCGAGGATCGCCAGCGCTTCCGGCGTCGCGTCGGGCGCGATCACGACTTCGAGGAACAGCTTCACGAGCTCGGCCGCGACCCTGGCTTCGAGCGTGCGGTTCAGCGCAACGATGCCGCCGAAGATCGACACGGGATCGCAGGCATAGGCCTTCTGGTAGGCCTTGAACTGGTCGGCATCGACCGCCACGCCGCAGGGATTGGCGTGCTTCACCACGACGATGGCCGATTCGGCGAACTCCGCAACGCACTCGTAGGCCGACTCGGTGTCGCCGATATTGTTGTAGGACAGCTCCTTGCCCTGGACCATGCGTGCGGTGGCGACGCCCGGCCGCTTGCTGCCGTCGCTGTAGAAGGCGGCCTTCTGGTGCGGGTTCTCGCCGTAGCGCAGCGTCTGCACGCGCTCCGCCGACATCGTCAGGCGCTCGGGGAAGGTCTCGCCCTGTTGGCCAGCGAACCAGTTGGCGATCGCCGAATCGTAGGACGCCGTGCGGACATAGGCCTTGGCCGCGAGCTTGCGGCGCAGCGCCAGCGTCGTCGCGCCCTTGTGGGCGTCGAGCTCCTGCAGCACCGAGGCATAGTCCTTGGGATCGACCACGATCGTCACGAAGTCGTGGTTCTTGGCCGAGGCGCGGATCAGCGCCGGGCCGCCGATGTCGATGTTCTCGACGCAGGTCGGGAAGTCGGCGCCGCGCGCGACGGTCGCCTCGAACGGGTAGAGGTTCACCACCACCAGATCGATGCCCGCGATCCTGTGATCGCTCATCGCCTTCTGGTGCCCGGCGTCGGTGCGGCGGGCGAGGATGCCGCCGTGGATGGAGGGCTGCAGCGTCTTCACGCGCCCGT
Organism: Reyranella sp.; assembly: GCA_021732965.1. Lineage (GTDB taxonomy): Bacteria > Pseudomonadota > Alphaproteobacteria > Reyranellales > Reyranellaceae > Reyranella. Next base: position 1,202 of record JAKFVZ010000011.1, on the reverse strand, counting down.
CCATGATCTCGGGGAAGCCGGTATGGTCGCTGACCTCGACCACCTTGAGTCCGGCGTCGCGCAGCGACTTGGCCGACCCGCCGGTCGAGAGGATCTCCACCCCGTGCGCCGCCAGCGCCTTGCCCAGCTCCAGAAGGCCCTCTTTGTCGGAGACGGAGATCAACGCGCGCTGGATGCGGGCCAGGTCGGGCGTGGGCGAGGGGACGTACTGGGTCGAGGCGGACATGGCCGGTCTTTTAGGGCGACCGCGCGAACGCCGCTACGTCCTGCCCTGTGTCATTTGGGCTTTTTTTGCTCGCCCGGATGACTCTGACGGCCCGGCGCCACTGCCTCGAAAGGCTTCCGCCATTGCGCAATCGCACGCCACGTGCGCATTGTGTGGGGCCATATGGGGAGGGGCCGATGTCTGCATTCAATGCAGTGCGTTTCCGCGTAAAACCTGGTCGCGATCAGGAGTTCCTGGATGCCCACAAGGGTATCGGCCAATCATGGCCGGGCCTGGTGCATGCGAACATCATCAAGACCGGCGACCGCTCCTACTGCCTGATCGCCGAGTGGCCGGACATGGAGGCCTGCGGCGCGGCGCGGCCGGCCATGATCGCGACCCTCAATTCCTTCCGCGACACGCTCGAAGACCTCGGCAACGGTCTCGGCGTTACCGACGCCGTTGCGGGGACAGTCGTCTCGGGGCTGAAATAGCTTTACCCGTCCGCGCCCTCGAGTACGAGGACCTTGAAGCCATCGGATTGCAGGGCGGCCAGGAGTTCGCCCAGGTGGGCGCGATCGCGGGTTTCGACGGTGACGTCGAGTTCCGTCGCCTTGGCGACCACGCCGAACAGCCGCTGGTGCAGCACTTCGACGATGTTGCCGCCGGCGCCGCCGATCAGGCCGGCCACGCGGGCGAGCTGGCCGGGCGCGTCGCCGATCATCAGGCGCAGCCGCACGATGCGGCCGTCGCGGACCAGGCCGCGCAGCAGGACCGAGGCCAGCAGGCGGGTGTCGATGTTGCCGCCGCACAGGATCAATCCGACCTTGCGACCGGCGAAGACCTCCGGATGGGCGAGTAGCGCCGCGAGCCCAGCGGCGCCGGCGCCCTCGGCCACGGTCTTCTCGACCTCGAGGTACAGCGCGATGGCGCGCTCGATCGCCACCTCGTCGACCGCCAGCACGCGGTCGACCAGGGCGCGGGCGATGGCGAGCGG
>JAKFVZ010000337.1 GCA_021732965.1 Reyranella sp. | reverse complement strand
GACCGGCCGCGGCGAACCCGGCGAATCCGGCACCGCCCGCTGCGAGCAATGCGACGATGGGCGCCACGATGAGAGGCGCACAGCAGGCGGCGAGCGCAACGCAGCCCGTCGCGGCGGTGCCCTTGAACAGTCTGGACCGGATCATGCGGCCACCTTCGCATTGATGAAGTGATCGAACAGGTCGCTGGCTGCCGCCTGCGCTGAGACCGATGGCAGCACGGTGAGGGTCAGGGCGACGGTGCCGTTTTCCAGGTGAAGGTCGAAGGCTGCGAAGGAAAAGCACTGCGTTTCCTGGGCAACCAGCTCCTCGGTCTCGGCGAAGGCGGTCAGCCTGTAGTTGAGGTGCAGGCGCAGGCCGTCACGGCGGCAGCGTAGCAATGCCCTCCGGGCGAGGTCGCGGATGGCGGCGACTCGCCGATCGAACGAACTGCCGTCGAGGGTGCAGACGTTTGGCAGCGCGGCTCCAGAAACACGCTGGGCCTCCGGGCCGCAGCCCGAACAACTGGCGCCGGCCGGCGTTTTCCGCCGAATGGCGTACATTCTGAACAGCTCCTTCGAACACGATGGCCGGACCCTAATCCTTCAAGTAACTTGAAGGGCAAGAGGAGGCTTCCCCCATGTTGACCATCGGCGGTCTGGCCAAGGCGATCGGCGTGACGGCACCCACGATCCGCTACTACGAGGAGATCGGCTTGCTCCCGCAGGCCGGCCGGACAAGGAGCGGCCAGCGCGCCTACGACCGCGACGACGTTGCGCGCATCAACTTCATTAAGCGCTGCCGCGATTTCGGATTCTCGATCGACTAGGTGCGCGTGCTCGCCGGATTGTCGATCAGCCGCGACAAGGACTGCCCCGAGGTTCGCGACAGCGCGCGCATTCACCTCGACGAGGTGCGGATCCGTCTCGCGGCCCTGAAGGCACTCGAAGGCAGCCTCGGCCGGTTCGTTGCCGCCTGCGGCGAGGCGAGTGCCGGCGGTGCAGGCGTCGACTGCGTCATCTTCAAGGACCTCGCCGAACCGTCGAAGGGCTGTTGCGGCACGACGCGGTCCGACAGCGACGAGGCCCGACTTGCGGGGCAACGCAGCGCGCGGCGGATCGCCAACAGGTAGCCGGCCATCGAAGTCTCTCCGCAGTTCGCCTTTGGTGGGTCGGCCACGACTTCACGGAAAAGGCGTTTCTTGCAGGGCGACTGCTCGCGGTTGCCCTGCGGCCTTGCGCCCAAACAAGCCGCCGGCCCTGACAGGGAGCCCGGATCGACGTATGCTCGACGGGTGATCACCTTCGTCACCCGTATCCTTGCGACCCTTGCCCTCGTTGCGGCGGGCTTCTGGGTTGTCCTTCCCGCTGTCGTCGTGGTGTCGGCGACGCCCGCGCATGCCGAGAGTGTCCCGTGCTCGTGCTGCGATGAACAGCCGGCCATTGGCGGCGGCATCGCCTGTCCCGGCTGCCAGGTCGGCGTTCCCATGGGGACCGCACTGCCCGCCAGGCATCTGATCCTCACGGCCGCTTGGTCCATGGGCGTCGCCACGGAAACGGCCGGCATCGCCCCAGTCCCGGCAGAACCTCCTCCCCGTTGATCAGTCTCCGTCGTTCGATTTTTCCCAATTCAACGGAGAACAACATGTCACGTACTCTTCTTTCCACTCTCGTCCTGCTGTTCGCCTTCGGAACAGCCGCCCACGCAGCCGCATGCTGCGACGGCGGGCCTTGCTGTGAAGACACAATGCCCTGCTGCGACGAATAATAACGACAACGGCGCCCGCTCCCTCACGGAGCGGGCGTTTCGCCGGCGTAAGGCGGCGCGACGCCGACCTTCAGTCCGGGCTTCGACGACCGTAGCGTAACAGCCGCAGGGCGTTGGCGGTGACCAGCACCGTTGCGCCGGTGTCGGCGAGGATCGCCATCCAGAGCGGTGTGCTGCCGACGAGGGTCGTTACCAGGAAGATGGCTTTCAGGCCGAGCGCGAGGGCGATGTTCTGCCAGATGTTGTGCATGGTCGCCCGCGACAGCGAGATTAGCTCGCCCACGCCTTCGATCCGTTCCTTCATCAAGGCGACGTCGGCGGACTCCAGCGCAACGTCGGTGCCGCCGCCCATTGCGATGCCGACCGATGCGGCAGCGAGCGCCGGAGCGTCGTTGATGCCGTCGCCGACCATCGCAATCGGTCCCTCGGCGCGGTAGGCCGCGATCGCGGCGAGCTTGGCGTCAGGCAGAAGCTCGGCCCGCACGTCGAGGCCGAGCAGGCTGCCGATCGACGTGGCCGTGCGTGCATTGTCGCCGGTCAGCATGACGCAGCGCACGCCGAGAGACTGCAGCCTCTCAAGGCCGGCACGCGCATCCGGACGCGGCTCGTCGCGCAGCGCGATCATTCCCAGCGCCTGGCCGCCTTGCAGGACGACGACCACTGTCTTGCCGGCATGCTCCAGCGCCGCGACCCGGCCCGCTTGATCCGGCGTGAGCGCTGACTTCTCAGCGGCATGGCGTGGCGATCCGACAGACACGAAGCCTGCCTTGAGACGCGCCGTCACCGCCTTGCCGGTCGTGACGCTGCTTCCGCCGAAGGTGCGGGGAATGTCGAGCCCGCGCCGCTCCGCTTCGGCGACGAGGGCAAGACCCAGCGGATGGCTGGAACCGCGCTCGACGGCGGCGGCCATAGCCAGCATTTCGTTCTCGTCGTCTGCGAGACACACGATGTCGGTGATCTGCGGCTTGCCGCGCGTCAGCGTGCCGGTCTTGTCGAACGCGACGGTCTTGACCTTGCTCAACGTCTCGAGCGCCGCGCCGCCCTTCATGAGAAGGCCGCGACGAGCGCCGTTCGCCAGACCGGACGCGACCGCGGCCGGCGTCGAGATGACCAGCGCACACGGACAGGCAATGAGGAGAACGGCCAGGCCGCGATAGATCCAGGTGAACCAGTCGGCGCCGAACAACACCGGCGGCGCGACGATCACCAGCAACGAGACGGCCATCGCCGCCGGCGTGTACCACTGACTGAACGTCTCGATGAAGCGGGCCACAGGCGCTTTGGTCGCCTGCGCTTCCTCGACCGCATGGATGATCCGCGCAATCGTGTTGTCGGCGGTCGTACGGCTGATCCTGACCTGCAGCTCGCCGTCGATGCCGATGCTGCCGGCATAGACGGTCGAGCCGGGCTCCTTCAGCACGGCCACCGATTCGCCGGTCACGGGCGCCTCGTCGACGCCGGACGTGCCGTCGATTACGTCGCCGTCCGACGGCACCCGGTCGCCCGGCCGGACCAGCACGACATCGCCGATCTGCAGCGCCTCGACGGGCACGGTCTCGACCTCGGACCCGCGCATCCGCCGGGCCGTCCGCGGTACCAGGTCCATCAAAGCCCTGATGCCGGCCCGGGCGCGGCCCGATGCGACACCTTCGAGAAGCTCGCCGACCGAGAACAGGAAGATAACGAGGGCGGCTTCCGGCGCTTCGCCGATCGCGATCGCGCCGAGGGCGGCGACCGACATCAGCATCTCGATGCTGAAGGGCGTTCCGGACAGAGCGGCGACGATCGCACGCCGCCCGATGGGAACCAGTCCGATGGCCGTGGCGGCAACATAGGCCCACGTCGCCCATGACGGTTCGATGTGGGAGACGATGTAGGCGACGGCCAGCAGCGCCGCGGTGCCGATGACCAGCCCGCCGCGCGGCGACCTCCACCACGGGGCGGTCGCGGCGTGCGCGTCATTGGCCGGGGTTCTCGCTGTATCGGAGCCGGCCGGCGTGTAGCCCAGCGCCCGGATCTTGCCTTCGATGACCGCTCGCGAGGTTCGATCTTCGTCGAGTGTCACCGAAAGCAGCTCCTGCCCGTAGCTCACCGAAATCTCGGTGACGCCGGGTAGCCGCTTCATGGCGTTCTCGATCTTGGTCGCGCAGGAGGCGCAATCCATGCCGCCGACGTGCAATTTCAAAGGAATGGTCATGGCGCTTCCAATTATAGCATCAAAAATTCAGCTTGCCTGCGTGTCGATAAATCGCCGTGTCGGCGCCTAGCCGCGCGTTAGCAGGCGCACAATCCCGTGACCCGAAGAATCCCGCTGCGCACGAAGCGTGTCGTGCGTCCGGACAGAATGCGCCGTCCGATCATCTTGCCCAGGGCCGCGCCGACGAGCGCGGTGCCGGCATAGACGGGCAGCTCGGCGGCCACCGTTGTCGCGCGGCCAGGGCGCCGCCCAGGATAAACGGCGGCGACAGCGCCGCGGCTTAGCGTGGTGACGTCCACGCGAAGACGATCAGTGCAGGGGCGATTAACACAACGCCGCCCACGCCGGTCAGGCCCGACAGCAGTCCGGCCGCGCCGCCTAGCAGCCAGCGCCGGCGTGGCGGGCTTCGCGTCGTGACGGTATAGTTCGGAGGGCGACGATGATCCTCGGCGTACTCTCGCGTGGAAAAGGCAGGATTGGCTTGAACGGAGTCTGGGTCCGCCGTTTGGCCAAGGCTGGCGATAGACGGCGGAAGGCGCTTTTCGGGTATCCGGCCCAAAAAGCCAATGTTTTCAGCATCGGAAATTTCTGACGGTGTCGCTGACGGTATGGTCGTCTTCGAAAATTTATTTTATGTGATAAATCAATGCCCTATGAGACTAGGAAATAATCGAGTGGGAGTGACGGCCCGTGGCCGTCATCCCGAGCCTTTGCGAGGGATCTGCTCCCGCCGCATCTTGAGTGTTTCCACTTCGAAGTTCACCCACACCACCTCATCCTGAGGAGGCGCGAAGCGCCGTCTCGAAGGATGGGCAACAGACGCGGTGCTAGTGCCCATCCTTCGAGACGCGCTCTTACGGAGCGCTCCTCAGGATGAGGTGGCTTTTGTCCGCGGGGCGATAACGGGGACCCAGAGCGGACGTGAGGAGCGCGTCGTCCTGCGCAATCCCGGCTATCATGCGCCCTAGGGGAGAGGCATCACATGAAAAACCGGTCGAGCGTTCTGTTCGCACTCATCTGTTCGCTCGGCGGGAGCCCGTGCTTCGC
>JAKFVZ010000710.1 GCA_021732965.1 Reyranella sp. | reverse complement strand
TCATGCTGGTCGATCTGCGTCCGAAGAAGGCGACCGGCGTGTCGGCCGAGAAGGTTCTCGACCGCGCCGGCATCACGACCAACAAGAACAGCATTCCGGGAGATCCGGAGAAATACACGATCACGTCGGGCGTGCGGCTCGGCTCGCCGGCGGGCACGTCGCGCGGCTTCGGCGTCGCGGAGTTCCAGCAGATCGGCCATCTGATCGCCGACGTGCTCGACGGGATCGCCAAGAACGGCCCGGACGGCGACGCCCAGGTGGAGGCCCAGGTTCGAGCCAAGGTGCACGCGCTTTGCGCGCGCTTCCCGATCTACCGCGACTGACAAGGCGCAAAGCCAGAAGAAAACAGGGGAACTAGATGCGCTGTCCATTCTGCGGTCACGAGGACACCCAAGTTAAGGACTCGAGGCCGACCGACGACAATTCGGCGATCCGCCGGCGGCGCTATTGCCCGTCCTGCGGTTCGCGCTTCACGACCTTCGAGCGCGTGCAGCTGCGTGAGCTGACGGTGGTGAAGAAGAACGGACAGCGCGTGCAGTTCGATCGCGACAAGCTGGCGCGTTCCATACAGGTTGCCTGCCGCAAGAGGCCGGTCGATCCGGACCGGACCGAGCGCGTGGTCAACGGCATCGTGCGCCGTCTCGAAAGCTCGGGCGAGAGCGAGATCCCCTCGACCCAGATCGGCGAGCTGGTCATGGACGCGCTGCGCGCCCTCGATCCGGTCGCCTATGTGCGGTTCGCCTCGGTCTATCGCAACTTCCGCGAGGCCCGGGACTTCGAGGAGTTCATCTCCGACCTGGCCGATACGGCTCACTTCAAGGACTGACCGATGATGCGCGCGGCGCTCGCGCTGGCGCGCCGTTCGCTCGGCCGCACCTGGCCCAATCCCGCCGTCGGCTGCGTCATCGTGCGGGACGGGCACGTGATCGCGCGCGGCCGCACGCGTGACGGCGGCCGGCCGCACGCCGAAGCCGATGCGATCGCGGAAGCGGCAAAGGCCGGCGTGTCGCTGGAGGGCGCCACCGCCTACGTCACGCTGGAACCCTGCGCGCACCACGGTCGTACGCCGCCCTGCGCGGATGCACTCGTGAGTGCCGGAGTAGCGCGGGTCGTGTCCGCGCTGGAGGATCCCGATCCGCGCGTGAAGGGGCAGGGGCACGCCCGCCTGAAGGCCGCCGGTATAGCGGTCGAGGTGGGCGAAGGTGCGGCAGATGCCGCCCAGATCAACGCGGGATTCCTGCGGCGCGTGCGCGAAGGGCGGCCGCTCTTCCATCTCAAGATGGCGGGCTCGCTCGACGGTCGCATCGCGACCGCATCCGGCGAGAGCAAGTGGATCACCGGTCCGGGAGCGCGGCAGGACGGCCACCGCCTGCGCGCGATCCACGACGCCATCCTGATCGGCGCCGCGACGGCTGCCGCCGACGATCCCGATCTTACTTGCCGGTTGCCGGGCCTCGGGGCGTACTCTCCGGTCCGTATCGTCCTCGACTCGCAGGCACGTCTGTCTCCAACCTCCAGACTCGCGACCTCGGCACGCGCCACGCCGGTCTGGCTGGTCTGCGCCAAGGACGCCCCGGCGGATCGAAGAGACAGGCTTGCCGGCCTTGGTGTAGAGATCGTCGAGGTCGAAGTCGGCACGGACGGGCGTATCGACGTTGCGGCAGCCGCCCAGGCGTTGGGCGCGCGGGGGCTGACCCGGGTCCTCATCGAGGGCGGCGGCCAAGTGGCCGCGTCCTTCCTGAAGGCCGGCCTCGTCGACGGCATTTCGAGCTACCGCGCCGGGTTGATCCTGGGCGGAGACGGCCGCTCTGCGGTCGGCGGACTGGAATTTGCACGGCTCGGTTCCGCGCCCCGGTTCCGGTTGGTTTCGGCGCGGCAACTGCAGGGCGACACGCTGGAAACCTGGCGGCGGGAGGATTAAGTAGCGGCCATGTTCACAGGTATCGTCTCCGACATCGGCGAGATCGTCTCGGTCGACCCCGGCGGCAAGGCGGGCGACCGTCGATTCGTCATCGCCACCCGGCACGACATGACGCCGATCGCCATTGGCGCTTCGATCGCCTGTTCGGGCTGCTGCCTCACGGTGGTCGAGAAGGGCGCCGGCCGGTTCACGGTCGAGGTCTCGGCCGAGAGCCTCGACAAGACCCATCTCGGCGACTGGACGGTCGGCAGCAGGCTCAACCTCGAATTGTCGTTGAAGCTCGGCGACGAGCTGGGGGGCCATCTCGTGTACGGGCACGTGGATGGCGTCGGCAGGATCGTCTCCATGACGCCGGAAGGCGGCAGCGTGCGCTTCGTGTTCGAGGCGCCGCCCGAGCTGGCGCGCTTCGTCGCCGCGAAGGGCTCCGTGGCGATCGACGGCATTTCGCTCACGGTCAATGAAGTGGATGGCGACCGCTTCGGCGTAAACGTGATTTCACATACCCAGGCGGTTACCACTCTGGGACAGGCCCGGGTCGGCCAGCGTGTCAACCTTGAGGTGGATATGCTCGCGCGTTACGTTGCGCGACTGTTGGAGCATCAGAAAAAATGAGTGCGCTCGAAAAGGACGCTTGGCGGGTCACCTTCAGCGAAGTGAAGGCCGCCGCCGAGGACATCATCGAGGAGGCCCGCAAGGGCCGGATGTTCATCCTTGTCGACGACGAGGATCGCGAAAACGAGGGCGACCTGGTGATCCCGGCGCAGTGGGCGACCCCGGAGGCCATCAACTTCATGGCCAGGCACGCGCGCGGCCTGATCTGCCTGGCGCTGACGCGTGAGCGGGTCGAGCAACTCGGCCTGCCGCTGATGTCGCAGAACAACCGCACGCGTCATTCAACTGCTTTCACCGTCTCGATCGAGGCGCGCGAGGGCGTGACGACCGGCATTTCGGCCGCCGATCGCTCGCGCACCGTTTCCGTAGCGATCGATCCGTCATGCGGGCCGCAGGACATCGTGACGCCGGGCCACGTCTTCCCGCTGGTTGCCCGCGACGGCGGCACGCTGGAGCGTACCGGCCACACCGAGGCTGCGGTCGACATCGCGCGCCTGGCGGGCCTCAACCCGGCCGGCGTGATCTGCGAGATCATGAACGACGACGGCACGATGGCCCGTCGCAACGACCTCATCACCTTCGCGCAGCGCCACGGGCTCAAGATCGGCACCATTGCCGACCTGATCGCCTATCGCCGCCGCTACGACTCGATCGTGAAGCGCATCAGCGAGACCGCGCTCGACAGCACCTGGGGCGGCGACTTCCGTTGCGTCGTCTACGTGAACAAGGTGACGATGGCGCAGCATGTCGCGCTGGTGAAGGGCGACCCGGCCGCCGGCGGCCCGGTGATGGTGCGTATGCACGCCGTCAATCTCTTCACCGATACGCTGGGCCAGCGCAGCGGCGGTCGCGGCGGCGAGATCGAGGCCTCGATGCGCGAGATCGCCAAGGAAGGCCGCGGCGTCATCGTGTTGATCCGCGAGCCGCTCACCGTCGTTCTGGCCGAGCAGCGTCGCCGCGCCGGCGAGCCGATCGAACCGGCAGGGCAGGAGTTGCGCGACTATGGCGTCGGCGCCCAGATCCTGATCGATCTCGGCGTGAAGGAAATGGTGCTGCTCAGCAACTCCCAGAAGAGCGTCGTCGGTCTTGAGGGCTTCGGTCTCAAGATCGTCGCCCAGAAGCCGGTCCCCGGCCGCGCGAAGGTTTAAGCATGTCGACACGGACCGAAAACCCGACCGCCCGGCCGGCGGTCGCCGGCGTCAAGGGCGCGCGCATTCTCATCGTCGAGTCGCGCTACTACGCCGACATCGCCGACGCGCTGCTCGATGGCGCCAAGCGGGAGATCGTGAAGAACGGCGCGAAGGTGGATAGCATCGTCGTTCCGGGCGCCTTCGAGATTCCGGGTGCGATCGCGCTGGCGGCGGGCAAGAAGGGCAAGCGCTACGACGGCTACGTCGCGCTGGGCTGCGTGATCCGCGGTGAGACCACCCACTACGACTACGTCTGCGGCGAGAGTGCGCGCGGCCTGATGGACCTCGCGGTCCAGAAGAAGCTCGCCATCGGCTATGGCATCGTGACGGTGGAGAACATCGAGCAGGCGCGGGCACGCGCCTTCACGGATCGCGGCGACAAGGGCGGCGATGCCGCCCATGCCTGTCTCGCCATGGTGGCCCTTGCCCGTCGCTGGAATAAATCGTGAGCGACGCCAAGCCAGCCGGGCCCAGCCGTCGCCAGGCCGCGCGGCTGGCAGCAGTCCAGGCGCTTTATCAATGGCAGGAGGGGCAGGATGCCCCGGCTGAGATCATCGAGCAGTTCCTGAAGGTTCGCACCGGCGAGGCGGGCGAGGGCGGCATGCGCCGCGACGCCGACCGTCCGCTCTTCAAGGATGTGGTCGAAGGCACCACGACCAACCGGGACGCGCTCGAGGCGATCGTGACGGCTTCGCTGGCGCAGGACTGGACCTGGGCGCGCGTCGATCGTCTGGTGCGGGCTATCCTCCTTGCCGGCGCCTATGAACTCGCGCATCGGGGTGACGTGCCGTGGCGCGTCGTCATCAACGAATATGTCGAGATCGCCCACGCGTTCTATGACAAGGGCGAGCCGAGCTTCATCAACTCCGTTCTCGACCGCGTGGCGCGTCAGGCGCGGCCGGACGACCAGAAGTAGGCCGTCATGGCGCGGCCTGGGCGGATCGGTGAATTCGAGCTGATCGCCCGCTACTTCGCGCCACTGGCCCGTCCGTTCAAGGGCGCGGGCGGCCTGCAGAGCGACAACGCCTTCCTGGCCGCCGATGCGCGGCACGACCTCGTCGTGAAGACCGACACGATCGTCGCGGGCGTCCATTTCCTGGCCGACGACCTGCCGGGCCGGATCGCCGCCAAGGCCCTGCGCGTCTGCCTGTCCGATCTCGCGGCCGGTGGCTCGACGCCCTTCGTCTATCAACTCTCTCTCGCCTTGCCGTCGAACTGGACCGAGGCCTGGGTCGCCGCCTTCGCCAGAGGATTGGCTGCGGACCAGC
>JAKFVZ010000707.1 GCA_021732965.1 Reyranella sp. | reverse complement strand
GCGCCGAGATCACCGTCAAGTAGGCAGGGAACCGCCGTGGACGCCAAAGAGATCGCCGCGCTTGCTGAAAAGATCGCCGAGGGAAGGCGTTCGCGGATGCCGATGGACATCATTGCGGCGACGGCCGACCTGTCCGAGGCCGATGCCTACAAGGTCCAGTTCGCGGTCCACGAACTTTACGCCGCCGCCGGCGACAAGTTCGCGGGCTGGAAGATCGCGCTGACCTTGCCGACGCAGTACGAGCCGCTGAAGCTCTCGGGCCCGGTCTTCGCCGGCGTCTATCACAGCGGCCTGCGCCAGAGCGGCGCGGCGTTCGAGAAGGGCTGGCCGCTGAAGCCCGGCATCGAGCCCGAGCTGATCGCCCGCATTGCCACGGACGCGCCGGCCGGTGGCTCGCCTCATACCGCTGAGAGCATCCGCGCCCATGTCGGGGCTCTCCATTGCGGCATGGAACTGGTCGACAACCGCTACCTTGACGTCACGAAGATGGGCGGTCCCGCGCGCATCGCCGACAACGTGCTTCAGGCGGCGCTGGTCGTGGGCACCGAGATCAAGGACTGGCAGAAGCTCGACTTCGCCAACCTCAAGGGCCGCTCGACGCTTGACGGCAAGGAACTGGCGTCCGGTCCCGGCAGCGCCGTCATGGGCGGTGCGATGATCTCGCTCGCCTGGCTCGCCAATGCGCTGAACAAGCATGGACGTTATCTGAAAGCCGGCGACCTCGTTCTGACCGGCTCGGTGCATCCGCCGGCGTTCCTGCCGGGTCCCGGTGTTGCAAAGACTGAGTTCGACGGGCTCGGCTCGACGGAGATCACGATCAAGTAGGGAGATCGCCGGGACACGGCGCGAGCAGGCGACGAAGAAGTAGCGTCAGGCTGCATCGCCCTGGAGCAGCAGGCGGTCGAGATGCTCGGTCTCGCCTGACCAACCACCCGGCGGCCAAGGCTCGTTGCCGGGGAGGGGCTCGTGCAGCGGCGCGGTCGGCAGCGCGTCGCCGTCCAGCATCTCCACGTCGATCCTGAAATCCTCGTCCTGCTCGAACCCGTGCCAGTGCTGGAACTCGGCATAGGCGTGGCGGCCGTCGCGGAGCTGGAGCACGAAGCCGGCGGAGCTGTCGTGCATGTCGCCGAACGCCCAGAACCGGTCGACATGGGCGACATCGGCAGGCGCGAAGCCATGGCTGTCGGCGTCGAGCACGTCGAGCGTATGGCCGAATTCGTAGAAGCCGCGGATCTGCATACTCCCATCGTATCAAATGTATCGGCTCCGGTTGGAGGTATTGCGTTATCCCCGTAAGGAACATAACATGAACATACAGTTCAGGAGGCAAGCCGTGACTGCACTTTTCGGGGCGACGATCGAAGGTTTTGGAGGCCGCCAGCCGCTGGCACCGCGGCCGGAGCAGGGCCTGTCCCGCCTCGCCGCGGACCGCCTGCGGCGCCGCCATGCCGGCCTGCGCCGGACCGGGCCGCGCTTCACCGACAGGCTGTTCTTCGCCGCCCTGCCGGACGCGGAGACCGCCGAACGGATCGCCGAGCGTGCCGCCATGTGGCGCACTGAGCATGGCCTCACGGGTCGGCTGCTCAAAGCCGGGCATTTCCACGTCACCCTGTCGACCGTGCACGAAGGCCACGGGGTGCCCGATGCCGACGAGATCGACGGCTGGATGGCGCGCGCCGAGGGGATCTCGATGCCGTCGTTCCGTGTCGGGTTCGACCGCCTGATGAGCTTTGCCAATGGCGCGCTGGTCCTGACCGGTGACGATTCGACCGTCGGCATTGAGGTGCTGCAGCAGCGCCTTTGCGACTCGCTCGACGACACGCCGCGTCCGGCCCGCCGCTACACGCCGCACGTGACGCTGCTCTATGACGGCCGCCACATCGAGGCCGAGCCGGTCGAGCCGATCGCCTGGACGGTCCGCGAGGTCGTGCTGGTACACAGCCTGATCGGCCAGACGACGCACCGTCACATCGCGCGCATCCCGCTGGCCTGAGGTTCCACAGAGGCATGACGTGACGGCTGTAGTGGCGACCGATCGCCTGTTCTTCGCGCTGGTCCCTGACGAGAAGACGGTAGAGGCAATCTGCGGCACGCGCCGCCAATTGAGGGAGGCGACCGGCATCTCCGGGACGGAAGTCCTGTCGGAGCATCTCCATGTCACGCTGTGGCATGTGGGCGATACCGCGGAGCCGCCGCCGGCCGAAGCCATCGATGCGCTCGTCGAGCGCGCCCGCCAGGTCGACCTCCCGGCGGTCCGGGTTTCCTTCACGCGCGCGAAGTCGCTGGGGAAGGGTGCCTTCGTGCTCTACGGCGGCAAGAGTGTCGCCGCCCTGAAGACGCTTTCGACGAGACTGCGCGACGTCCTGCCGAAACCCGGCGCGCAGAAGCGCGAGCCGTTCATGCCGCACATGACCTTGCTGAGGAGCCAGACGCTGGTGCCGCCGCGCGAAGTCGATCCCGTGACATGGACGGCGCGCGAGATCGTCCTGGTGCACAGCCTGCTCGGCAAGACCACGCACCGCCATGTCGGTCGCCTCCCGCTACGGCCGGGCGCGCAACTATGGCTGCCGGGATTTGATTTCTGAGCGGTCGCCTTGGGCTATGATTGGCGCATGAAGCCCTACGTCCTCTGCCACATGGTCTGCAGCGTCGACGGTCGCATCTGGGGTAGCCGCTGGCGGCCCAAGGCCAACATCGTGCCCAACCTGTTCGAGCGCCTGCACGACCAGATGGGCGGCGGTTCGTGGCTGTGCGGGCGGGTGACCGCGCAGGAATTCGCCAAGGGCAAGGAAGCGCACTATCCCGACACGGATGAGAAGTTCCCGCGCGAGAACTGGTTTGCGCAGCGCGAGGCCAAGGCGTGGGGAATCTTCCTCGATGCCCATGGCAAGGCTGTCTGGGCGCGCAAGGATATCGGCGGCGATCCGATCCTCGTCATCCTGACGGAGTCGGTGCCGGACCGGCATCTCGCCGGGCTGCGCGCCGACGGGGTGTCCTACATCTTCGCCGGCAAGAGCGAGGTCGATCTCGCGGCAGCGCTCGCGACGCTCAATCGCGAGCTGGGCATCGAGCGGATCATGCTGGAGGGCGGGGGCGGTGCGAACGGCGCGCTTCTGCGGGCCGGATTGATCGACGAGTTGAGCCTCGTGATCTGCCCGGTGATCGACGGCAGCACGGGCGGACCGATCGTCTTCAATTCCGGCGACACGGATCTCGGCCCGGCTCCGATCGAGACCATGACGCTGGTGAGCCACGACGTCCTGGAGGGCGGGACGATGTGGCTACGCTATCGGCTGCGTTCGACACCGTCCCAAGAAGGCTGATCTTAAGTCATTGAATTGATTGTCAAAGCGGCGACGCTTGCGTTTGCCATCGAATGGAACATATAGAGAACAACGCTCTCGCGTTTTCAGGAGGCGTTGTTGGACGAAAAGCTCACCACCAAGCTCCGCATTCTCTCGGATGCCGCCAAGTACGACGCGTCGTGCGCCTCGTCGGGCGCGCCCAAGCGGGCGGCCGGACTCGACGGAATCGGCTCGACCAGCAACGGCATCTGCCATGCCTACACGCCGGATGGGCGCTGCGTGTCGCTGCTGAAGATCCTGCTGACCAACTACTGCCTGTTCGATTGCGCCTACTGCATCAACCGCCGCTCCTCGAACGTCGAGCGGGCACGTTTCACGGTCGACGAGGTCGTCGACCTGACGCTCAACTTCTACAAGCGCAACTACATCGAAGGGCTGTTCCTCTCGTCGGGCATCATCCGCAATCCCGATCATACGATGGAGCAACTCGTGCTCGTGGCGAAGAAGCTGCGGCGCGAGCATGGCTTCGCGGGTTACATCCATCTCAAGACGATCCCCGAGGCCAATCCGTGGCTGATCGAGCAGGCTGGCCTCTTCGCGGATCGTCTGTCGATCAACATCGAACTGCCGTCGCCCGACAGTCTGGCGCGCTTTGCGCCGGAAAAGAGCACCAAGTCGATCACCGGCGCGATGGGCCAAATGAAGGAGCGCATCGACGAGGCGAAGGAAGACCGTCGCAAGTTCTCACCGGCCGGGCAAAGCACGCAGGTGATCGTCGGCGCCGATGCGACGACCGATGCGGCGCTGCTGCAGACCAGCGCCGTCCTCTACAAGGATTATGCGTTGCGGCGCGTCTACTACTCGGCCTTCAGTCCCATTCCGGAGCCGAGCGCGGTGCTGCCGCTCAAGGCGCCGCCGCTGCAGCGCGAGAACCGGCTCTATCAGGCCGACTGGTTGCTGCGTTTTTATGGCTTCTCCGCCGACGAGGTCGCGAGTGCGGGGCAGGACGGCATGCTTGCGCTCGATATCGATCCGAAGTCGGCCTGGGCGCTGCAGAACCGCGATCGCTTTCCGCTCGACGTGAACACCGCTGACCGCGAGATGCTGCTGCGGGTGCCTGGCCTCGGCGTGCGTTCGGTCGACAAGATCATCGCGGCGCGGCGGCATGCCCGGTTGCGGCTGGCCGACATCGGCCGGCTGGCGCGGAGCGTGAAGCGGCTGTTGCCGTTCCTGGTCACCGCCGACTATCGCCCGACGAAGATGTCCGACCGGTTGGATATCCGCGGCAACCTCGCGGAAGCGCCCTTGCAGGCGAGTCTCTTTTGATCGGTATTCCCCTGCGTGAAGGCGCGGACATCGACGGTTTTCGGGCCGCCGTGCGCATGCTGGCGGCGCGCAAGGCCTCGCCCGAATCCGTTTCCTGGTGCCAGGCGGGTGAAGGCGAGCTGTTCGGCGAGGCTCCGGTCGAGAATGCGCCGTCCGTCGGCCTGCCGCGTGCCCTGGGCGAGTTGATCCAGCTCGTCGTCTGCCACTCCGATCGCGAGCGCTATGCGCTGCTCTACGCCGCGATCTGGCGGGTGCTGAACGGGGAGCGCGCGCTGCTCGACGTGCAGAGCGATCCGCTGGTGCATCGGCTGGAGATGATGGCCAAGTCGGTGCGTCGCGACCTGCACAAGATGCACGCCTT
>JAKFVZ010000491.1 GCA_021732965.1 Reyranella sp. | reverse complement strand
GTTGCTGAACACCTTGTCCGACGCGGGCGCGGCCGGCAGGCCGAAGGCCTCGGACACGTCCTTCACGGCGCGGGCGAAGCGGACCGGGTCGACGTCGCCCATGCCATTGGCCTTCACATAGGGCGTCAGGATGTTGGTCTCGAGCGAGATCTTGAGCCGTTCCATCTCGAGCTTCTCGTCGATCAGCGGATCGCGCTTCTTGGCGGCAGCGATGCCGAGCTGCGGATTGGCGATGACGTCCTTCCAGCCCTTCATCGTGGCGGCGAGGAAGCCCTTCACCGCCTTCTCGTTCTTCGCCATTTCTCCGGAGACCACGACGCCGTTGCCGTAGACGTCCATGCCGAAGTCGACGAAGCGCATCGCGGTGATGTCCTCGAAGGCCACGCCGCGCGCCTTCAGGTCGAGCATCGAGGAGAAGTAGTGACCCGAGATGAAGTCGACCGTGCCCTGGACCAGGCTCTGCTCGCGCAGCTGCGGCGTCAGGTTGACGTGCTCCCACTTGGAAATGCCGTTCTTCTTGGCGAAGGCCGGGAACAGGCGGAAGCTGGCGTCGAACACCGGGGCGCCGAGCTTCTTGCCCTCGAGGTCCTTGGGCGTCTTGATGCCGCTCTTCTTCAGCGCATAGACGCCGAACGGCGCGAAGTCGTAGACCATGAACACGCAGAGCACTTCCTTGCCCGGGTTCTTGGCGTTGTATTCGATGGTCGAGTTCACGTCGGCGAAGCCGATCTGGTAGGCGCCGGTCGCCACGCGCTGGACCGCGCCGGCCGAGCCCTGGCCGGGATCCATCGTCACGTCGAGGCCCTCGGCCTTGTAGTAGCCCTTCTCCAAGGCCACCAGGAACGGCGAGGTCGGGCCCTGGAATACCCAGTCGAGGGTGAATTTGATCGCGGTCTGGGCATTGGCCGGCAGGCTGCCCAGGGCGAGGGCGACAGCCGCCGCGCCGCCCAGCATCTTGGCGAATTTGCTCATTTTATCGATCCCCCTGAGTTCCCTGTCCGCGACTCTTAGGCGGACATTTGACGCCCGCCAAGGGGATATCAGGCAGATTCTATGCCAGCCTGCTGCGTGGCCACCAGGCGCGCGAAGGCGCCGCCGCGGGACACCAGTTCCTTATACGCGCCCTGCTCGACGACGCGGCCATGCTCGAAGACCACGACCTGGTCGGCTTCGCGGATGGTCGACAGCCGGTGGGCGATCACGAAGGTCGTGCGGCCCTGCATCAGCACCTTCAACGCCTTCTGGATCCGCGCCTCGGTGACCGAATCGAGCGCGCTGGTCGCCTCGTCGAGGATCAGGATGGGCGGATTCTTGAGCAGCGCCCGGGCGATCGCCAGGCGCTGGCGCTCGCCGCCCGACAGGGTCGTGCCACGCTCGCCGACCAGCGTCTCATAGCCCTGCGGCTGGCGCATGATGAACTCATGGGCCTCGGCAAGCTTCGCCGCCTCCTCGAGCTCTGCCTGCGTGGCGTCGGGCTTGCCGATGCGCAGATTGTCGGCGATCGAGCGGTAGAACATGGTGCTGTCCTGGAACACCACGCCGATGTTGCGCCGCAGGGACTCGAGCTTGATGTCGCGATGGTCGACGCCGTCGATGCGGACGACGCCGGACTGGGCGTCCCACATGCGGTGCAGCAGCGACAGCGCCGTGCTCTTGCCCGCCCCGGTGGGGCCGACGAAGGCCACGGTCGCGCCGGCCGGGACCTTCAGCGAGAAATGGACCAGCGCCGGGCGCTTGCCGTCGTAGGAGAAGTTGATGTCGTCGAACTCGACCTCGCCCTTGGCCCGTCCGATGTCGATGCCGTTGGGCTTGTCCGGCACGGTCGACTGAGAATCGAGCACGCGGAAGAAATCGCCGAGCGAGGGCATCTGGAAGAAGATGCGGCTGACAAAGCCCGAGGCCTGGTCCATGCGGCCGATCAGCATGGTGGCGAAGCCCATGAAGCTCACGATCTCGCCGACCGTCGCCTCGCCGCGCGTGTAGAGCCAGGTGCCCAGTACGAAGATCAGGATGACGGTGATGGTCGAGGCGGCGCGCGTCAGCACCGACAGGAACGCCCACCAGTTCAGCACCGGGAACTGCGCCGCGAGCGTCTGGCCGATGATGCGGTGCATCTCGCGCGTCTCGGCGCCCAGCCGCACGAAGCTCTGGATCAGGTGGATGTTGCCCAGCGCGTCGCCCGCCCGGCCGGCCAGCTCGCTGTGCAGGTCCTCGACCTTCTTCTGCAGCCGGTCGGTCTTGCTCACAACCCAGACGTTGGTGACGGCAAAGAAGACGATCAGCACCAGCAGCAGCAGGCCCAGTCGCCAGTTCATGAACATGCTGAGCGGCAGCATGACGAACAGCGCCACCAGGGTCGCGAGGTTCTCGCGGAAGAAGGACAGCCAGATGCCGAACAGGTTGTCGACGCCGGTCAGCATGACCTTGATCAGCCGGCCCGAATGCTGCGCGTTGTGGAACGAGAAGGGCAGCATCAGCAGATGCTGGAAGTATGTCGCCATGGCACCCAGGCGCCGGCGATGAGCCATCCGGTCGGCCTGCAGGGAGACCACCATGTTGGCCACGATGCCGCCGATGCCGACCAGCGCCCAGATGGCCAGGATCTCGCGGGCCTCGCGCCACAGCACCTCGACCGGCTTGTTGCGGGCATTGCTCAGCAGGTCGATGACCTTGCCGAACAGGACGGGCTCGTAGAACTGCAGCCCGGCCACCGCGATGTTCGCGATGGCCAGCGTGATCGCGAGGCCTTTCTCGGCCCGCAGCAGGCCGATGACCCGGCCATAGACGCGGAAGAATTCCATTTGGTCCGTCCGCGTCCGTTGTCTCTAGGCCGCCTTGGCGTCGAGAAAGCGCTCGACGGTGCGGACGAAGAAGCTCACGCCGAAGGGAATGGCCATGTCGTTGAAGTCGTAGCGGGAATTGTGGAGGCTGACCGAATCGCCGCCATTGCCCAGCCACACCATGGCGCCCGGCACCTTCTCCAGCATGTAGGAGAAGTCCTCGGCGCCCATGCTGGGACGGGTATTGTCCTTGACCGCGTGCTCGCCGCAGACGCCGGTCGCCACGTCGGCCGCGAAGCGGGCCTGGTCGACGTCATTCACCGTCGGCGGATAGCCTGGCTTGTGCTCGACCTCGATCTTGACGCCGTGCATCTTCGCGGCGCCCTCACAGATCTCGTCGATGCGGCGCTCGATCAGCGCGCGATTCTCCGGCGTGGTCGTGCGCGTCGTGCCGCCGATATGCGCCTCGCCCGGGATGACGTTGTAGGCCGAGCCGGCATGGAAGAAGCCGACCGTCACGACCGACGAATCGATGGGGTCTATGTTGCGCGACACGATGGTCTGCAAGGCCATGACGATGTTGGCGCCGACGACCATGGGATCGAGGGTGGTGTGCGGATGGGCGGCATGGCCGCCCTTGCCTTTGATGCGGATGTCCCAACGATCGGCGGCGGCCAGCAAGGGGCCGCCCTTGGTCACGATGTGGCCGAGCGGAAGGCCGGGCTTGTTGTGGATGGCGAACACCGCGTCGCAGGGGAATTTCTCGAACAGCCCGTCCTCGATCATCACCTTGGCCCCGCCGCCACCCTCTTCGGCCGGCTGGAAGATAAAGTGGACGGCCCCCTCGAAGTTCCGTGTCTCGCTGAGCATTTTTGCAGCCCCCAGCAACATCGCGGTGTGGCCGTCATGGCCGCAGGCGTGCATGCGGCCGGGGTTCGTCGACCGGTGGGCGAAATCGTTGGTCTCGTCCATCGGCAGGCAGTCCATGTCGGCGCGCAGGCCGATCGACTTCAGCGAGTTGCCCTTGCGGAGCGTGCCCACGAGACCGGTCTTGCCCAGTCCGCGCGTCACTTCCAGTCCCCACTCCTGCAGCTTGGCGGCCACGACGTCGGAAGTGCGGTTTTCCTCGAAGGCGAGTTCGGGATGGGCATGGATGTCACGGCGGATCGCCGAGATCTCGCCCTGGATTTCGAGGGCACGCGGCAGAACGGGCATTGGGTACTCCGGTTGGAACCGGGGTCATCTTAGACCAAAGTGACAACCATGTTGTCCCTTAACGATGTCGAGACTGCTGCCGGAATCGTGCATGGCGCGATGCCGGCCACCGCCCAATATGCCTGGCCCCTGCTGGCAAAACGGGCGGGTTGCGAAGTGTGGGTGAAGCACGAAAACCACACGCCGACCGGCGCCTTCAAGGTGCGCGGCGGCCTGGTCTACATGGACCGGCTGAAGCGCGGCTCGCCGCAACCGAAGGGCGTCGTCAGCGCCACCCGCGGCAATCACGGCCAGAGCATCGCACTGGCGGCGGCGCGCAACGGGATCGCGGCCACCATCGTGGTGCCCGAAGGCAATTCGGTCGAGAAGAACGCTGCCATGCGCGCGTTCGGCGCGGAATTGGTCGAGGCCGGCCACGACTTCGATGCCGCCAAGGAAGCCGCGCAGAAACTGGCCGGCGAACGCGGGCTCGCAATGGTGCCGTCGTTCCATCGCGACCTGGTGGCCGGCGTGGCGACCTATGCGCTCGAACTGTTCCGCGCCGCGCCGCCGCTCGACACGGTCTATGTGCCGATCGGGCTCGGCTCCGGCATCTGCGGCACCATTGCCGTGCGCGACGCACTCGGGCTCAAGACGAAGGTGGTCGGTGTCGTGTCGACCGAGGCGCCCGCCTATGCGCTCTCCTTCGCGGCCGGCAAGGTCGTGGCGACCAACAGCGCCGACACGATGGCCGACGGCATGGCCGTGCGCGGTCCCGATGCCGAGGCGCTCGATGTCATCCTGAAGGGTGCGGAGCGTATCGTGCAGGTGAGCGACGTCGAGATCGGCGCCGCGATGCGCGCCTATTACGAGGACACGCACCAGCTCACGGAAGGCGCCGGGGCCGCAGCGCTGGCGGCGCTGCTGCAGGAGCGCGACCGCTTCAACGGCAAGCGCGTCGGCCTGGTGCTGAGTGGCGGCAACATCGACCGGCCGCTCTACTTGCGCACGCTCGCCGGCACCTGAGG
>JAKFVZ010000600.1 GCA_021732965.1 Reyranella sp. | reverse complement strand
ACGCTCCTGTTCATCGCCCACGATCTCGCGGTGGTGAAGTCGGTGTCCGACCGGGTCGCAGTGATGTATCTCGGCCGGCTCTGCGAGGTGGCCGACTCGGAGTCGCTGTTCGCCACGCCCGCCCATACCTACACGGCGGCGCTGATGGCAGCGATCCCGGAGCCGGACCCCTACATCCCCCTGGGCGATTCCAAACTGAAGCCGGGTGATCCGCCGTCGCCGCTCGATCCGCCCTCGGGCTGCCGGTTCCGCACCCGCTGCCCGCACGCCCAGCCGCGCTGTGCGGACGAGGTGCCCGCGTTGCGCGAGATCGCGGCCGGTCGCGAGGTCGCCTGCCATTTCCCGCTGATCGGCTGAGACCGACTACAGGGTGCGGGTGGTCGTGCCCTTGTAGAGGATCGGACCGGTCGGGCGACCCGTGGGCGATCCGCCGGCCGGTTCCAGCGTGATCTCGAAAAGCTGGTCGTTCGCCGTGGTCGGCAGACGCTGCAGGTCGAGGGGCGTCGCGCGAGCCCTGTCGAGCAAGCCGACCGATCGCGGCCCGACCTCGCGGTTCCAGAGTGTCCAGACCTGCAGGGCGCGCCCGGCGGGCACGCTCATGTCGACGAGCGGGATCATCTCGACGCGCCCGTCGGCGAAGGCGTTCACGATGGCGCCGGCCTGTCGTGTGGCATCGTCGACAAGGATGGCGACATAGACCGGCTTGCGAGCCGCGACCTCCTGCGCATGACGGACCGTCACCACGGCGACGGTCGCAAAGGCCAGGGCGGCCACCGTGCCCGACAGGGCGGCGATCCGCAGCGCGCCCAGGCTGTTCCAGAGCCGGCGCAGCAGGCCGGGCGGCGCGACCTGTGCGGCGGGAGCCGCGGCAGCCATATCGGCCTCGATCCTGCGCCACAGATCGTCGGCCGGAACGACCGGGTCGGCGGTATCGTCGAAGGCGGCAAAATGCTTCTGCCACACGGCCACCTCGCGCGCGAAGACCGGGTCGGTGGTGAGCCGGCGTTCGGCGGTCGCGTGCGTCTCGGCGTCCAGGAGGCCCAGGACGAATTCGGCGGCGTGGAGGCGATCGTCGCGGTCGGGCGTCATCCCATGCACTCCTGCAGGGAAGCGAGGCCGCGGCGGATCCAGCTCTTGATGGTGCCGAGCGGCATCCCGAGCCGGCCCGCCAGCTCGCCGTGGCTGAAGCCGTGGACATAGGCGAGGACGATGGCGTTGCGCCGGCCGGTCTCGAGTTGCTGCAGGCACTGACGCAGCGCGCTCGATTCCGGCAGCCGCAGCAGTGCCGAGTTGGGGTCCGGCAAATCCTCGTCGACCTGCTCCTCGGGGCCGAAGCGGGTTTCGTCCCGCAGGATCGTCAGCGCCTGGTTGCGAACGATCGTGTAGATCCAGGCGCGCGCGGCACCGCGTGACGGATCGAAGCTGCGGGCGCTGCGCCAGATGCGCATGAAAGCGTCGTGAGTAGCCTCTTCGGCCAGATCGCGGCGGCGCAGGATGCGATGCGCCACGCCCACCATCCGCGCCGATTCGAGGTCGTAAATGACCCGCAAGGCCGACTTCTCACCGGTCGCGCACCGGACGATCGCGGCCGAAATCTCCGCCTCGAGAGCGGGGGGGCTGGAAGAGGACTCTGCCGTCACTGTCGCTCGCCTTCCCCCGACCGGATTGCACACTCTCCGTAACAGTACCCCGGAATCCCGGCAAATGGATGCATCGGACCGTCATCGTCGAATTCTTTTTCGTCCCTGCATCCAATCGGCCCCTCCGGCCGGTAACCACTTCAGGACCCGCTCATGGGTCCGCAACAAGCTGGAGCGACGCAAATGACAGTGAAGGCATTTCTGGCCGCCTTGACGGCCCTGGTGACGCTGGCGGGCACGGCGCAGGCCGCCGAGGTCGCGGCCCTGATCGGCAACGACACCATCGCCATCGTGGACACGACCGCCAAGAAGGCGACGAAGAGCATGAAGGTTACCGGCGTCGACGGCGCCCTGGTGGGCATCGACGTGCGGCCGGCCGACGGCATGCTCTATGCCCTGGCGGCCGACGGCACGCTCTACACCATCGCCATGGACGGCAAGGCCACCAGGAAGTCGAAGCTGGAAACCATGCTGCCGGCCGGCGCTTCCGCCACGGTCGACTTCAACCCGGTGGCCGACCGCCTTCGCGTCATCGGCAGCGACGGCACCAGCCTCCGCGTCAATGTCGACGACGGCAAGGTCATCAAGGACGGCAGCCTGAAGTATGCCGACGGCGATGCCAACAAGGGCAAGGCGCCGAAGGTCATGGCGGGTGCCTATACCAATTCGGTCAAGGGCACGAAGGAAACCACGCTCCTGAACATCGACGGAACGACGGGCGCCCTGGTCAAGCAGGCGCCGCCGAACGACGGCATTTTGAACACCCTGGGGGCGCTCGGCCCCAAGGTCGACGTGGTCGCCTTCGACATCTGGTCGGACGGCACCAAGAACGAAGGCTGGGCCATGGCCGGCGACCAGCTCTGGTCGATCGACCTCGCGACCGGCAAGGCGACGCCGGTGGCGAAGATCGAGGGCCTCGGCGGCGCCGTGAAGGACATCGCGATCCTGCCGAAGATGTAACCGCCGGCGAAACGGGCGTGCGGCTTCGCCTCGGCTGGCATCCGTCAGTCGAGGCGAAGCACCGGTATGTGCCCAAACCGTGCTGCCCAGATCACCGAGTCGAGGCGCGCCATGTCATTGATTCGGTCGAAAGTCCGATAGGTGGCCCCGAGCGCCTTCAGGTCCGCCACTCGCGAGGTGAAGTCGCCTTCGCGCGTGTTCAGGTTGATGCCCGGTAGAGGGCTGACACGAGAGCGCAGCGTTCCCCACAGGCCGATCCCGCTGCGGCCGAACCAATCGATGATGTCCTCCTGGAGAGAAGCCAGATCGTCGGTCGAATAGAGGCCGTCGAGCTGGTCGAGGTTGCGTTGCGCGGTGGCCACGATTTTGGATTCGGGAATGTTCTTCTTCCGGATCCGGCGCCTCGCGTTGAAGGCGCGGCCAGCGAAGTAGAACGTGTAGAAATTGTCGAACAGGTCGTCGATGTGCGCTCGCACTTCGGGAGAACCGCCGTCGCAAAAGAATGCGTCCGGGGGCAGGTTGAGTGCCGCGTGGATTCCCTGCATGTGTGGCCCTGACAGTTTGGCCGGATCCGATCTGGCCCCGACAGCACGCAGGAAAAAGTAGAACGAGACGATCCGGGCGACAGGCTGCCGGAGGACGCTGAAGGTGAAGCTGGGACCTTCGATCTGGTCCAGGGCGCGCCAGTGGAAATGTCCCGAGAACATTCGGAAGGATCTCAGGCGTTCGGGCGATATGTCCCGGAACTGTCTTTGGTCGACTGCCGGGCAGACGTGCCGCGCCGCGAAGAACCGGGAGAGGAAGGAACGGACACTCGTTCCCGCGGTCTTCGGAATGTGGAGGAACTTGCCGTTCATCGCTTGGGGTCTCGGCAACGGCGCAGCCAGCAAACCATCTACTTCCATACGAAAACGGCGGACCCGAAGGTCCGCCGTTCGTCTCGTCGATTGGTCGGAGCGAGAGGATTCGAACCTCCGGCCCCTAGCTCCCGAAGCTAGTGCTCTACCAGGCTGAGCTACGCTCCGTCAGGTGTACGGACTCCGGCCCGCGACGAGGCCGGGGTTATAGCCGCGAGCCCTTGCGGTCGCAAGGGGCGCGGACGCCCGCTATAATCGTCGGCCAAACCGGTGGGCGGGGGACAAATGGCGAAGCAAAAGCGGCTGAAAATCGCACTGATCGGCTATGGCGCGATCAGCCAGATGCTGTTCGACGTGTTCCGCGAGAAAAAGCCACCCATCGACATCGTGGGCGTGCTGGTGCGGAAGGGCCGCGTCGCGGATACCCAGAAGAAGGTCGGCAAGAAAGTTGCAGTGGTCGACACGCTCAAGGCGCTGCTGAAGCTCAACCCCGATGTCGTGGTCGAGGCGGCCAGCCAGCAGGCGGTGCGCGAATGGGGCGAGACGATCCTGAAGAAGGGCTTCGACTTCATGGTGATCGCGACCGGCGCCTATGGCGATCCGGCGCTGTGGAAGAAGCACCTCAAGGCCGCGGAAAAGGGCGGAGCTCGGCTGCGCCTGCCTTCCGGCGCCATCGCCGGCCTCGACGGGCTGCTTGCCATGCGGCTCGGCAAGCTGGAGAAAGTGAAATACATCTCGATCAAGCCGCCGCATGCCTGGACCGGAACGCCGGCCGAGACCGAGTTCGACCTGCCGTCGATCAAGGAGCCGACGGTGATCTTCCGCGGCAAACCGGCCGATGCGGGCCGTCTCTATCCGAAGAATGCCAATCTGGCGGTGACGGTCGCGCTTTGCGGCGCGGGGCTCGACAACACCGAGATCGAGCTGGTCGCCGATCCGACCCTGCCGCCGGGCACCAATGCCAGCAAGCTCGAGGTCGTGGCCGATTCAGGCGAGCTGAAGCTCGAACGGCTGGGCCGTGCCATGCCGGACAATCCCAAGACCGGCGTGCTCACCGCGCTCACCATGGCGGACGACCTGTTGAAGATCGTCCGCCACAGCGACTGGTAGGGTTTCGTCAGCGCGGGCCGGGCCGGCCCATGGCGTGGGCCATGTGGCCGGGACCCAGGCGCGGCCGGTCGAGGATCGCCTTCTGGTCGGCCGTCAGGACGCCGACCAGGGCGGTCAGCGACGGCTTCACGGCTTCGATCGTGGCGATGCGGGCCTTCATCATGTCCTCTTCCATCGTGAGGCGCTCGACGTAGCCAGGGCGCTCCTTCATCTCGGCCGGCAGCGTCTGGCAGCGCGCCATCGACTTGGCGCTGGCCTCGTCGGCCGCCTTCTCGAAGGCGTTCCAGGCCGTCATCTGCTCGGGCTTGAGCTCGAGCCTGGCCTTGACGTAGGCGCGGTCGCCGATGCGGCGCGCGACCATGTCGATGCAGGTCGCCTTGGGGGAGAAGCTGCGCTCGACGCGATCGCCGCGCTCGCCGCCCTTGGCGCGCTCGCCGCGC
>JAKFVZ010000028.1 GCA_021732965.1 Reyranella sp. | reverse complement strand
GCCTTTACCGGCATCGGTCCGGCGGTCGAGCGCGACCGCAAGTGCGTGGCTCACGTGCTGCCGCCGCAGCGCCTGAATGCCACCGCGCTGCTCGAATACGCCAAGAGCATCAAGGCGACCAAGGTCGGCGTGCTGCACGACGCGGGCTACGGCAACGTCGTGATGGCCGAGTTGCGCCCGCTTGCCGACAAGTACGGGATCAAGCTGGTCGCGGTCGAGAAGTTCGAGATCGGCGCCACCGACACCACGACGCAGGCGGCCAAGGTCAAGGCGGCGCAGCCGGAGGCGGTGTTCATCATCGCCACCTCGGCCACGCCGTTCCGCAACGTCAAGCAGATCCAGATCACCCAGCCGGTGATCGCCGCGATCGGCTCCTCATCCTATGAGTACGTGAACGCGATGGGACCGGCCGCCGACAACATCGCGATCCCCGAGTTCGTGGTCGGCGAGGATCCGCTGCCGCACCAGAAGGCCTTCGTCGAGCTCTACAAGCAGACCTACAACTCCACGCCGAAGAACTACGAGGCAGCGGCCTGGGATGCCGCCCACATCATCGCCGCGGCCCTCAACAAGGCCGGCGCCGATGCCACGGGCGAGAAGCTCTGCGAGGCCATGAAGGCGCCCTATACCGGCGTTTTGGCCAACTACGACTTCTCCGCCGACGACATGACCGGCATTCCGATCTCGAGCTTCATCTTCTCGAAGCTGGTCGGCGGCAAGTACACGCGCACGCCGTTCCGCGTCACGCAGTAGCGAAACCAGCGGCGCAGGTCCCTTTCCGGACCTGCGCTGCCCTCTCGCGCGGAAGCATCCTTTCATGACATTGAGCCTGGTCCTTCAGGCCATCTTCGCGGGCGTGACGAACGGCATCGTCTACGCGCTCGTCGGCATGGGCCTCTCCGCCATCTTCAAGGGCAGCCGCGTGATCAACGCCATGCAGGGCGAGTTCGCCGTCATCGGCGCCATGACCACCGTGCTGCTGCTGACCAGGACAGGCTGGCCTTACCCGGCCGCCATCGCCGGCGGCGCGGTTGCGGGTGCCCTGGTCGGTGCCTTCATCGAGGTCGCCTTCGTGCGCTACATGGCCAGGAAGAACGCGAGCGAGGACAGCTTCCTGCTGCTGACCATCGGCCTTGCCCTCACCCTGTCGGCCAGCGTGCTGTTCTTCATCGGCCGCGATGGTCACCTCCTGCCGCCACTTGGCGGCGAGGGCGTGCTGATCATCCTCGACGCCGTCATCCAGTTCCACGCGCTGTGGCTGATCGCCATCGGCATCGGCGCCACCCTGGCGCTGCGCGCCTTCTATCACCGCACCACGATCGGCCTGTCGATGATGGCGGCCTCGATCGACGCCGACGGTGCGGCGACCACAGGCATCAACGTCGGCCGCATGCGCACGTTCACTTTCGTACTCGGCGGCCTGCTGGGCGCGCTGGGCGGCATCCTCGTGACGCCGCTCATCGGCGTCGACTACCAGCTCGGCCTCAACCTCACCCTCAAGGGTTTCGCCGCCGCCGTGCTGGGCGGCCTCACCAATCCGCTGGGCGCGGCCGTAGGCGGCCTCACCCTGGGCCTGGTCGAATCGCTGGCCATCATCGGCATCTCGTCGAGCTACAAGGACGTCGTCGCCTTCTCCGTGTTGATCATCATCATGATCCTGATGCCCCAGGGCATCCTCGGCCGCGCCGGCCGGCGGGGAGGCTGAGCGCATGAAGCCGCGCACCCTCCCCTGGCTCGCCCTCGGCCTCGTCGTCTGGGCCGCGCTGCCCTTTATCGTGCCGCGCTACATGGCCGACCTGCTGGTCTTCACCGGCATCTATACGGTCGCCGGCCTCGGCATCGGCCTGCTGCTGGGCCATTGCGGCATCGTCAACCTCGCGCAGGCCACCTTCTACGGGCTCGGCGCCTATGCCAGCGCCTATTGCACGGTGATGATGGGCCTGCCCAGCATCGTGGGCTTCATCGTCGGCGCCGTTATCAGCATGGTGCTGGCCTATGTCATCGGCCGGCCGATCCTGCGCCTCACCGGCTACTTCCTTGCCTTGGGCACGCTGGCGCTCAGCGCCATCGCGAGTGCGCTGTTCTTCGAATGGGACTGGTTGACCGGTGGCACGCTGGGCATCGGCGGCATACCGAAGCTCGACGTGTTCGGCTTCCTGCTCGACCGGCCCTCGCGTTATTACTTCTTCGTCTGGATCGTGGCCTTCGCCTGCATGGCCGTGGCGCACAATCTCGTCGACAGCCGCACCGGCCTGATGCTGCGCTCCATGCGCGATTCCAGCACAGCGGCGGCCGCGCTCTCGATCGACCTCCAGGCCCTGCGCACCAAGGTGTTCGTCGTCTGCGCCCTGTTCGGCAGCCTGGCCGGCAGCCTGTTCGCCCACCACGTCTCCTTCGTCAGCACGCAGAGCTTCACCGTCGACCGGTCCATTAGCTTCCTGCTGATCCCGGTGATCGGCGGCGCCACCTCGATCCCCGGCATCGTCGTCGGCGCGCTGTTCGTGACTTTCCTGCCCGAACTGCTGAGCAAGCTGGGCGACATTCACCAGATCCTGTTCGGCCTGGCGCTCGTCGCCGTCGTCGTGCTGATGCCGGAAGGACTGGTGGGCGCGTTCGGCAAGCTGCGGACCCGGTTCGCCAAGCGGGAGGGTGGCGGTCATGGCTGAGCCCCTTCTCGCCCTCAGGGAAGTCGGCCATTCGTTCGGCGGCCTCTCCGTGCTGCGCTCCGTCACCTTCGACGTGCCCGAAGGCGGCATCATCGGTCTCATCGGCCCCAACGGCTCGGGCAAGACCACGCTGTTCAACATCGTGACCGGCTACATCCGCCCCCTGGCCGGCACCGTCACCTATCGCGGCGCCGCGCTCGGCCGCGACACCATCCAGCAGCGTGGCCTCAATGGCCTCGTCCGCACCTTCCAGACGCCCCAGGTCTTCGAGCAGATGACGGTACTGGAGAACGTCATGGTCGGCTGCACCAAGCTCACGCGCACCACGATGCTTCAGGATCTGCTGCGCACGCCCGCCTCGCGCGGCCAGATGCGCGAAATCCGCGAACGTGCCGAGGCCGGCTGCGAGCGCTTCGGCCTCACGGCGTTGCGTGACCTTCCGGCCGCCAGCCTGACCGCCGGCCAGCGCCGCATTCTGGAGATCGCCCGCGCCGTGGTCGGCGAACCGCGCCTGCTGCTGCTCGACGAGCCTTCGTCGGGACTCAACGTCCAGGAGATCGACGATCTGCGAGACTGGATCGTGCGGCTGAACGAGGAAGGCATCACCGTCCTGCTGGTGTCGCACGACATGGGCCTGATGACCGTGGCGCGCACCGTGCACACGCTCTATTTCGGCGAGATCATCGCCAGCGGCGACATGGCCGCCATCCAGCGCGACCCTCGGGTCCGCGAAGTCTATCTCGGGGTCTGAGCCGTGCTGGAAGTGACCTCCGTCTCCGCCGGCTACGGCGCCCTCACCGTCCTGCGCGACGTCTCGCTCAAGGTCGGCGACGGCGAGGCCGTGGCCCTGGTCGGTGCCAACGGCGCGGGCAAGACCACCCTCGTCCGCACCGTCTGTGGCCTGCTGCGGGCTCGTGGCGGCCGCATCGTCAAGAACGGCACCGACATCACCGCGACGCCGGCGCACGACCTCGCCCAGCATGGGCTGGCCGTCGTGCTGGAGAACCGCCGCCTGTTCGGCGAATTGTCGGTGCGCGAGAACCTGATCCTGGCCGAGACCGTCGGCCGCAAGGCGCGCGGCGCCGACATGCGCTTCTCGTGGGACGAGGTGACGGCCCTCTTCCCTGTGGTGAAGGAGCGTCTCGCCTCTCCGGTCGAGCTGTTGAGCGGCGGTCAGCAGCAGATGGTGGCGATCGCCCGCGCCCTGCTGCTGCAGCCCGACCTGCTGATCATGGACGAGCCCTCCACCGGCCTCGCACCCAAGGTCGTGAAAGACATCCTGCTGGTCATCAAGGCACTGCGCGAGCGCGGCATGGGACTGCTGCTGATCGAGCAGAATGTCGGCATCGCCTCGGAGATCACCGACCGCGCCTACGTCATGTCGGTCGGCAGCATCGTCCACGAGATCGGTCCGGGCGAATGGCAGTCCTTCCTCACCGACGAACGGCTGGTGAAGGCCTATCTCGGCTGACGAGAGCGCGCTACGCTCCCGGAAACGAACGGGGGAAACGGCGTGCAAGGCGAAGCTTCGTACGATTTCATCGTGACCGGCGCGGGCTCCGCCGGTTGCGCCGTCGCGGGGCGTCTCAGCGAAGACGGTCGATTTTCCGTGCTGCTGCTCGAAGCCGGGCCGCGCGACACCTATCCGTGGATCCACGTGCCGCTCGGCTATCACAAGACCTTCAACAACCCGAAGGTCAACTGGATGTTCGACAGCGAGCCGGAAGCCGAGCTCAACAACCGCATCATGTACCAGCCGCGCGGCAAGGTGCTGGGCGGCACCAGCTCGATCAACGGCATGGTTTACATGCGCGGTAACGCGGCGGATTACGACGAGTGGCGCCAGCGCGGCTGCGAAGGCTGGGACTATCAGTCCGTCCTGCCCTACTTCAAGCGTGCCGAGGACCAGGAGCGCGGCGCCGACGAGTTCCACGGCACCGGCGGTCCGCTCAAGGTGCAGGACCATCGCTGGCAGCCGACGCTGGCGCGCGCGATGCACGATGCCGCCGTCCAGGCCGGCATCCCGGCAAATCCCGATTTCAATGGCGCCACGCAGGACGGCGTCGGCTTCTACCAGACCACCATCAACCGGGCGCGCCGCTGGTCCTCGGCTCGCGCCTATCTCGGTCCCGCCAAGGGCCGGCGCAATCTCACCGTCGCCACGTCCGCGCATGCCACCAAGGTGCTGATCGAGAACGGCCGCGCCACGGGCGTCGAGTATCGCACGCCCCGAGGCATCGTCCGCGCTCATGCCAGACGCGAGGTGATCGTTTAGGGGGGCGTCTAGGGCTCGCCGCAGTTGCTGAGGCTGTCGGGGCTCGGGCCGGCAGAAAACCTGAAACAGCAAAGTA
>JAKFVZ010000257.1 GCA_021732965.1 Reyranella sp. | reverse complement strand
CTCCGTCAGCACCGTCGCGTCCGCGCAGGCCGACAGCACGCTGAACGGCATCGTCAGCAGTGCGTTCGCAAACAATCTCTCGACGCTGTGGCAGCTCATGGCCGGCGGATTGACGCAGCTGCCGACAGCCGGCAGCGCGAACCTGCTCGTCGAGACGGTGTGGAACCGCTACTACGTCGATGGCACCTCGATCGCCAATCCTGCGGGCACCGGCTTCATCCACAACAACACCGGGGCGAGTGGCGTCGATACCAGCCAGCCGACGCCTGCCTATCAGATCGGTTACGGCCTCACCCCGACGACGTCCGCCCCCTCAGATCAGCCGGGCCGCGGCATCCCCGACGTGTCGGCCAACGCCGGCGGCAACATGCTGTACATCGTGCCGAACCCGGGGATGACGGCAAACCAGCATGACGACGGCACCAGCGCCGCGACGCCGCTATGGGCCTCGCTCGCCTCGCAGATCAACGCCATCTTCGCCGACCAGGGGCTGACCAACCTTGGTTACATGAATGATCTGCTCTACATCGCCGCGGTGATCGCGCCGGCCTCGTTCAGCGACATCACGATCGGCAACAGCACCTCGTCCTTCCTCTACGGTGGGAGCTACACCAGCGACGCTGTCGACATCACGCCGACCGGCTATGGCTATTCGGCCGGGCCGGGCTACGATCTGGTCACGGGGCTGGGCACTCCGAATGGCGTTCTGCTGGCGCGCGCGCTCACCGAGATCGCCCATTCCCAGGTGTATTTCGACAGCGTACCCGACCTGATCGATACCAACGGCACCGGCTGGACCAGCGGCACGGCGCAGACCCTGCTGCTTCAGACCACCGCGACGGGAGCCGCCACGGTCAGCGTCCAAACCGGAACGGAATCTACGGACGCCAGCAGCGCCGCCCACGGCCCCTACGCCTGGACCAGCCAGCTCGCGCAGCAATCGCTGCAGGGCGACTTCGACAGCGACCTGCTGGCCCTGTTCGACGGCCAGACCCAGGGCAGCCTCACGCAAGCCGTGGTCGCGTCCGGCGACAGCGTGTCGGTCACCTTCAACGGCAACACAACGGTCGCCGCGCAGGCCAATCTCAGTGCCTCGTCCGGCTTCGCGGATTTCTATGCCGACGGCGGTAACTCGGTGCGCCTCGCACAGTCGGTCGCGGTCGCGGAGACGGCAAACGGCGCCGACGACTTCAACGTCGTCGTGCGCATGCGCCAGGTTGCCGGCGCCGACCTCTCGCTGATGCTCTACAAGGTCGACGACTACAATGGCACGATCGGCGGCCTCGCCCCCGGCCAGGCCGGCTACGCCGCCGCCGCGGCGACCCGAGCCTATGCCGTCATGGGCGGCGGCACGACCATAGCCGGCCCCGGCGACGGCAATGCCGGGCAGGCGCAGATCACCGGCGTCGATGCCGGCGATCTGATCGCCATGCAGCTCACCAATGTGACCAACGACGACACCTTCTGGGCCTTCAGTCAGGCCAACGAAGTGGTCGGCGGCGAGCCTGTCGCACACCTGTGGAACTACGGCGCCAACACCTGGGGTTGGGAAGACCTCTACGGCGGCGGCGACCGCGATTTCAACGACCTCGTCGTCCAGCTCGACTTCACCAGCACCGCGGGGCATGGATGGCTGGTGGCGTGAATTTGAGTCGCAAGATGAAGTCTCCTCGCGCTCGCGTGGTTCCTGATATGCTGCCTGGAATGCGCAAGGGAGCAGAAATGATCACGCGACGCTTGGCTTGTCTCTCGGGCATCTCGGCCAGCCTGCTTGGCGCTGCCGGACCGGCCACGGCCCAGGAGCTGCGCGTGCTGGACTCCGCGCCCAAGGCGGATGCGGTGATCGGCGGGCGCAGCAGTGCCTTCTACGTCCGCTTCAACCGGCCGGTCGATCACGAGGATTCACGGCTCGCCATCAAGCAGGACGGGCGAATCGTCGAAGTCCTGCACCCGCGCCTGGAATCGACACCCGACGTCCTGTTCGCGCGCGCGCCGACCCTGAAGCCCGGCAGCTACAAGCTGCACTGGCTGGTCGGCGGTTCGCCGCAGTTCGATGGCGAGATTCCGTTCACCGTCGGCAACGACGGCTGACCTGCCCACCCGGCTGTTCGCAACCAGGCCTAAGGAGCAAGTGGCGACAGTGCCGTGCGGATCGCCGCGCTCGATATCTGCATGAAGCCGCTGAAGGGCTCGCCCATCTCGAGGATCAGGAAAAGCGCGCCCGAGGCCGAGAGGGCGACGAGGACGAGCGCCACGCCGGATGTCGGATTGACCGGCGAGAACAGGCAGTAGCTCGCGAACAGCACGGTGAGCCAGAACATCAGCACGATTAGGATCGGCGCCGGCAGCGAGGATTTCGAGCGTTCATAGAGCATCAGGCGCGCCTGCGAGATCGGAACCGCCATCTGCAGGGCCTGCTCGACGAGCGCCTTCTTCACGGCCGATTCCTTCGGCAGTGCATGAATGCCGGAATAGACCGCCGCAGCGACGGTCCCGACGCCGTATGTCACGACGCTCCTCGAATCATGATCGCGCCAGATCTTGTCGACCATCTGGTCGACGGCCTGCCGCAGCAGAACACGGAGCGGCTTTGCGTCAGGGCCGTATTGCTCGAGCAGGTCGTCGAGCAGGATGAGGTTGGTGGCGATCTGGCGGACTTCGCCGCGCTGTGCCTCGTAGCTGCTGCTTGCCGAATTGATGAGCAGGCCCAGCACCAGCGCCGCAATGGTACCGACCAGCCCGGCACCCATCCGCACGATGTCCCTCGCATGCTCGTCCAGGTGATGGTCGGGCAGCCAGCGGCGCAGCAGGCTTCCCAATACCGCTCCGAAGAGCATGACCAAGCAGGCCAGGAGCGACATCCAGATAGGCTGCACAGGATCGACCTTCCACGGAGCGATGCGCGAGGTGCGCCGGATGGATCGATTCTATCACCTCCAGCGAAACTGGCACGGCTCGGTTTTTGCAGCGGTTGACTGGCGCATGTTAGCGTCCGCTTAGCGTTCCCCGGAGGTCGACCAATGCAATCATCCGCGCAGCCCCTGGGCCGGCAACCCGTGGCTCCGTCTCTGATCGGCGGTGAAATTCCGCTGATCGACGTTGCCGATTATCTCGCAGGCGTGCCGGGTGCCGCGGCGAAGGCGGCCGCCGAACTGCGCTACGCGTTCGAGAATGTCGGCTTCTACTATCTCACCGGCCATGGCGTGCCGCAGAAGCTGATCGACGACACGTATGCCGCGGCCGCGCGCTTCCATGCCCAGCCGATGGAGGCCAAGCTCGCGGTCAAGGTTGACGAGCACAATATCGGCTACATGCCGATCGCCCAGAAAGCCCCGCCCAATGCCGCCGCTCAGGGCAAGAAACCCAGCCAGAACGAGGCCTACTTCCTGCGCCGCGAGCGCGACGCCAGCGATCCCGACGTGCTCTCGGGCCGTCGCTTCCATGCGCCAAACAAGTGGCCTTCCGATCTGCCAGGTTTCCGAGAGATCACGCTGGAATACATCGCGACGCTGGAGAAGCTCTGCCAGAAGCTCGTGAGGCTCTACGCGCTGGCGCTCGACCTGCCGGAGACGTATTTCGACGCCTGCTTCGCCAAGCCCCACATGATCCTTCGCATGTCGCGCTATCCGCAGATCGACGGCAGCGACGAGAGCGTCGAGAGCCTCGTGCCGCATACCGATTCCGGCTTCATGACGCTCCTGCCGCCCAACAAGGTGCAGGGCCTGTCGATCCTGCTGCCCGACGGAAGCTGGATGGACGCGCCCGGTCTCGAGAATGCCTACGTCGTGAACGGCGGCGACATCCTCCACCGCTGGAGCAACGAGCGGTTCCTCTCGACGCCGCACCGCGTGCGCAACGTCTCTGGCCAGCTCCGCTACGCCATCCCCTTCTTCTGCGATCCCGACCACGACACGATGATCGAGTGCCTGCCGTCGTGCCAGTCGGCGGAGAAGCCCGCCAAGTATCCGCCGATCAAGTTCGGTGACTACGCGCTGTGGTTCGCCGCCCAGCGTTACGGCCACATGTCGAAGGTCGCCGCGCCGACCGAAGAACAGATCGCGCCGGGCGAGCGCGCCACCTCCCGCTGGCAGGCCTGACACCGATGCGTTTGCGTACCCTTCTGACGGCCGGCTCTGCCGCCGCGCTGCTGCTTGCCTCCCCCGCCTTCGCCCAGCCGAAGACAATCAAGGCGGTGATGCATTCAGACCTCAAGGTCCTCGACCCGATCTGGACCACCGCCAACATCGTGCGCAACCACGGCTACATGGTGTGGGACACGCTGTTCGCGATGGACGAGCAGCTGCGGCCGCAGCCCCAGATGGTCGATACCTGGACGCTGAGCGACGACAAGCTTACCTATATCTTCACGCTGCGCGACGGGCTGAAGTGGCACGACGGCAAGCCGGTCACCGCCGAGGACTGCATCGCCTCCCTGAAGCGCTGGGGCGCGCGCGATTCGACCGGCGTGAAGATGCTGAGCTTCGTGTCCTCCTTCGAGCCGGTGAACGACAGGACGTTCAGGATCGTGCTGAAGGAACCCTATGGGCTGCTGATCGATTCGCTGGCCAAGCCCGGCGGCTCGACGCCGCTGATGATGCCCAAGCGCATCGCCGACACCGATCCGGCCAAGCAGATCAGCGAATTCGTCGGCTCCGGCCCCTTCGTCTTCAAGGCCGACGAGTGGAAGCCCGGCGAAAAAACCGTCTATGTGAAGAACCCCGACTACAAGCCGCGCGCGGAGCCGGCCTCCGGCCTGGCCGGCGGCAAGGTCGCGAAGGTCGATCGCGTGGAATGGCTCGCCATCCCCGATCACCAGACGGCGGTGAACGCGCTGCTGGCCGGCGAGATCGACTATATCGAGGCACCGCCGCACGACCTGAAGTCGCTGCTGCTGGCCGACAAGAACGTCAGGCTCGAGGTCTACAACAAGATCGGCGCACAGTACGTCTTCCGCTGGAACACGGTCGTCCCGCCGTTCGACAACGAGAAGGTGCGGCGGGCTGCCGAGTATGCCTTCGACCTGTC
>JAKFVZ010000704.1 GCA_021732965.1 Reyranella sp. | reverse complement strand
GCGTCTGGCCGTCGGCTACACGCTCGACGAGCTGCTGAACGACATCACCGGCGAGACGCCGGCCTCGTTCGAGCCGACGATCGACTACGTCGTCACCAAGATCCCGCGCTTCGCCTTCGAGAAGTTCCCCGGCGCGGAGCCGCTGCTCAACACGTCGATGAAGAGCGTCGGCGAGGCGATGTCGATCGGCCGTACCTTCCAGGAATCGCTGCAGAAGGCGCTGCGCTCGATGGAGACGGGCCTCAACGGCCTGAACGAGATCGAGATCAAGGGCGCCCCTGATAAATCCGCCATCGTGGGTGCGCTGGCGCGGCCGACGCCCGACCGCATCCTGGTGATCGCCCAGGCCTTCCGCCACGGCCTCACGGTCGAGGAGATCGCCCAGGCGTCGAAGTACGAGCCCTGGTTCCTGCGCCAGATCGAGCAGCTCGTCAGCCTCGAAGCCGACCTGCGCAAGAACGGCCTGCCGAAGGATGCCAAGGCGTTCTTCGACCTGAAGAAGAAGGGCTTCTCGGACGAGCGGCTGGGCGAACTCACGAAGCAGGGCACCGCCGATGTGGCGAAGAAGCGCCGGGCGCTCGGCGTGCGGCCGGTCTTCAAGCGCATCGACACCTGCGCCGCCGAATTCGAATCGCGCACGCCCTATCTCTATTCCTGCTACGAGGGTGACGGTGTGCGGCCTGCGGAGTGCGAAGCGCAGCCGACCGACAAGCGCAAGGTCATCATCCTGGGCGGCGGTCCCAATCGCATCGGTCAGGGCATCGAGTTCGACTATTGCTGCGTCCATGCCGTCTACGCGCTGCGCGACGCTGGCTACGAGACCATCATGGTCAACTGCAACCCCGAGACGGTGTCGACCGACTACGATACGGCCGACCGGCTCTACTTCGAGCCGCTGACCGCCGAGGACGTGATCGAGCTGGTCGAGGTCGAGCGCCGCAACGGCGAGTTGCTGGGCCTGATCGTGCAGTTCGGCGGCCAGACGCCGCTGAAGCTCGCCAAGCCGCTGGAAGCCGCCGGCATCCCGATTCTGGGCACGTCGCCCGACGCGATCGACCTCGCCGAGGACCGCGAGCGCTTCCAGAAGCTGATCCACGAGCTCAAGCTGCGCCAGCCGGCCAACGGCACGGCGACGTCCGAGAAGCAGGCGATCGAGATCGCCGAGAAGATCGGCTACCCGGTCGTCATCCGCCCGTCCTACGTGCTGGGCGGCCGCGCCATGCAGATCGTCTACGACCGCTCGGCGATCGAGCGCTACATGCGCGACGCCGTGAAGGTGTCGGGCAGCAATCCGGTGCTGGTCGACTCCTATCTGCGCGATGCCATCGAGGTTGACGTCGATGCGCTGGCCGACAAGGACCAGAACGTGTTCGTCGCCGGCATCATGGAGCATATCGAGGAAGCGGGAATCCATTCCGGCGACTCGGCCTGCTCGCTGCCGCCGTATTCGTTGCCGGCGAAGATCATCGCCGAGATCGAGCGCCAGACCGAGGCGATGGCCAAGGCGCTGCACGTGGTGGGCCTCATGAACGTGCAGTTCGCCGTGAAGGACGGCGAGGTCTACGTCCTCGAAGTGAACCCGCGCGCCAGCCGCACGGTGCCGTTCGTCGCCAAGGCGACCGGCCAGCCGATCGCCAAGTTCGCCGCCCGCCTGATGGCCGGCGAGCCGCTGAAGTCGCTGGGCGTCAAGAAGTCGAAGGCCAAGCACATCGCGGTCAAGGAGGCGGTGTTCCCCTTCGCGCGCTTCCCCGGCGTCGACATCATCCTCGGACCCGAGATGCGCTCTACGGGCGAGGTCATGGGCCTCGACATGGATTTCGGTCGCGCCTTCGCCAAGTCGCAGCTCGGCGCCGGCAGCAAGGTGCCGGTCGAGGGCACTGTCTTCGTGTCGGTCAAGGA
Source organism: Reyranella sp. (assembly GCA_021732965.1). Taxonomy (GTDB): domain Bacteria; phylum Pseudomonadota; class Alphaproteobacteria; order Reyranellales; family Reyranellaceae; genus Reyranella. Next base: position 3,145 of record JAKFVZ010000704.1, on the reverse strand, counting down.
CCAGGACAAGCAGGCGATGGTGAAGCCGCTGAAGCGGCTGGTCGAACTCGGCTTCAAGATCGTGGCGACACGCGGCACCGCGGATTTCCTCGCCAGGCACTCGATCGAGGCCCAGCAAGTGAACAAGGTGCTGGAAGGCCGGCCGCACATCGTCGACCTGATGAAGGACGGCAAGGTGCAGCTCGTCTTCAACACCGTCGACGGCGCCGGTGCGCTGACCGACAGCTTCACGCTCCGCCGCACGGCGCTGATGCACAAGATCGCCTACTACACGACGGTCGCCGGTGCGAAGGCGTCGGTCGAGGGCATCGCCGCGATGAAGGAAGGCGCGCTCGAGGTTGCGCCGCTGCAATCCTACTTCAAGACGGCGTTCTAGCGCAGGCCAACGGCCGGAACGCAGCGGATTTCGACCCGTTGCCGGGTGCGTTCGGCGTTGACGGCGTACGATTGATCAAGGACGATTTGGCAATGGAACGTATTCCCATGACGGCCGAGGGGCTGCAGCGCCTCGAAGGTTAACTGAAGGTGCTGAAGAGCGTGGAGCGCCCGGCGATCATCAAGGCGATCGCAACGGCGCGCGAGCACGGCGATCTCTCCGAGAACGCCGAGTACACGTCCGCGCGCGAAAAGCAGAGTTTCATCGAGGGACGAATCGCCGAACTCGAGGACATCATCTCGCGAACCGAGGTGATCGACTTTTCCAAGCTGACGGGAAAGGTCATCAAGTTCGGCGCCACCGTGCGCCTGGCCGACGAGGACACCGACGAGAAGGTCAAGTACCAGATCGTCGGACCCTACGAGGCGGATCTCGCCAAGGGCCGCATTTCCATCACCTCGCCGCTCGGGCGGGCGCTGATCGGCAAGACCGTGGGTGATACGGTCGAGGTCCAGACGCCGCGCGGCGGCAAGTCCTACGAAGTGGTGGGAGTCCAGTTCAACTAGCCGCCATCATGGCGCGCGCCCGGCGGATGCCGGTCGACTTCATGATCGCGTACTGGATGCCGAACAGGCCGATCTTGCTGCCGATAGCCCACGCCGACTTCACGGCCGCCCAGGTCGTGACGTCGAGTGCGAGCGCCAGAACGATGTTGAGGACCGCCGAGAAGAACATCATCCCGGCCCAGACATAGCCGAAGGTAATGGCGAGGTCGGGCACGGTCGCCCGCGCGATCGGCGGCAGGTAGCGGGTCATCCAGCCGCGTTTCAGCATCACCAGCCCGACGATGACGTAGATGACACTGGGCTTCAGCATGATGAAGAGCGGATCGTCGGTGATGAACGTGGCCGCGCCCGAGGACAGGATGATGACCAGGCTGAGCCACTGCAGCGCTTCCACCGGCTGTTTCTGGAAGAGCTGCCAGCCGATCTGGGCAAGGCCCAGTGCCATGCCGAGGCCGACCGCGAGGAAGAGGTTGCCGGTCGCGACATAGACGCCGAGGAAGAGGAGCGTCGAGGCGAGGTCGAGCAACAGGACCTTCGATGCCTGGAAGAGATTCTTCATGGGCTGGGCTTCCGTGCGATTTTCATGACAACGCCGTGTATTTAACGCACGCTATCAATACACGGCGTTCCCCGCAAGGGGGCCGCTGTTACCAGATAGATCAAACACTCGCCTCATCCTGAGAGGCTGACCGGAAATGAATTGAATCAATTCAATCACTTACCTCATCCTGAGGAGGCCAGAAGGGCCGTCTCGAAGGATGGGCAACAGGCACGGTGCGCGTTCCCACCCTTCGAGACGGCCCTTCGGGCCTCCTCAGGGTGAGGTTATCGGGGGTTCTCCTAGCCTGTTGTTTCAGCTGCTTTCATTTCCGGTCAGCCTCTGAGGAGCGCCGCGAAGCGGCGCGTCTCCAAGGATGGGCAACAAACGTGGTGCTCGTGCCCATGCTTCGAGACGGCCCTTCGGGCCTCCTCAGCATGAGGTTGGTGGTGTGATTCGAAGCTACTCGGCGACGACGACCTTGATGTAGGTGTCCTTCATCACGATCAGGCCGCGACGGAAGGTGTAGAGGTCGCAGCCCAGCCATTCCTGCCGTTCGCCGGTCCGCAGGGTGGCGATGCGATGCCACTCCGTCACGGCCCGGTCGCCGTGGATGAACTCGCTGGTGTGGTTCCACTTCACGTCGCTGGCCCCCGCGAAGAGAGGCTCGAAGTAGCTGCGGATCGCGGCCTTGCCCTTGAAGCTATGGCCCCAATAGTCGGGACCCTTGGCATTCCGGAATTCACCGTCCTCGGCGAAGGAGTTGACGATCCCGTCGACGTCGCGTCGCGCGAAGGCGTCGGCGACGCGGTGCAGGATCTCGAAGGTGACGTCGTCGGTCATTTCTTGCCTCATGACTACCGATTTCTACGGAGGCTCAAGCCTCCGTAGAAATAGGAACCCCCGGCACCTGTTTGGCGGTGCGGAACACCATCATCGATTTCACGTGGCTGACGTTGGGCGCCGAGGTCAGCCGGGTGGTCAGGAATTTCTGATACTCGTCCCAGGTTTCCGCGACGATCTTCAGCAGAAAATCGGCCTCGCCGGCCAGCATGTGGCACTCGCGAACCTCGTCCCACTTCTCGATCAGTTCCTCGAAGGACTTGAGGTCGGCCTCGGCCTGGCTGTTCAGGCCCACCAGGGCGAACACGGATACGCTGTAGCCCAGCGCCTCGGGGCTGAGCTCGGCATGGTAGCCCTTGATGATGCCCGCCCGTTCCAGCGCCCTGACGCGCCTCAGGCAGGGCGGCGCGGAAATGCCGGCCCGTTCGGCCAGCTCCACGTTGGTCATGCGTCCGTTGGACTGCAGGTCGCTTAGAATTCGCCGGTCAATTCGATCGAGCTTGGCCCGAGCCATCGTTTTCCTCCGTTGGCCGGGGTCTATGCCAGAACCATGCCATGCACGCAATAAAGTTGCGAGAATTCGCCGGTTGGCTGTGAACAATTGCGTGTGAAAATCACATCTGCCCGTGCAACGCGGACGAGGTTTGCATATATGTGAGCGATATGCAGTTGGCGGGATGCGGAGTGGTCATGGCAGCAACTCATCGAAGCAAGGTGATGATCCTGGGCTCGGGGCCGGCGGGATACACGGCGGCGATCTACGCAGCGCGCGCCAGCCTGAAGCCGATGCTGGTGCAGGGCATCCAGCCCGGTGGACAGCTC
>JAKFVZ010000705.1 GCA_021732965.1 Reyranella sp. | reverse complement strand
GTTCGTCGACAATGTGAAACCAGACTGGTGGATTTTTGATATAGGCGCGAACGTTGGATACTATTCCATCTTGTTCGCACAGCTGGCACCTAACGGACGAGTTTTCTCCTTCGAACCAACATCGACCGCAACGATGCTGCGCTCCAATCTCACTCACAACGGCATCACGAATGTCGAAATCCACTAAGTTGCACTTGGTGCCACAACTGGCGTGCAACAGGATCGGATTTTCAGAATTTGGGGAACCGAAGGTGACGTACAGAACTATTCGTTTTATCGATTTGATGACTTTGTCACGGAACATCGGCCGGCCCGTATCGATTGCTTGAAAATCGATGTCGACAGTTTTGACTTTGAGGTCTTACGCGGTGCGGAAAGAACGCTTAGAGAGCACAACCCTTTAATCGTGATCGAACTCAACCATGCTCTCGCAAAACGTAACCAGAGCGCAGGGGAAGCTCTTGCCTGGTTGTCCAGTCAAGGCTATCGGCAGGCCTTAGTTCTGGATCACGATAACTTCGTGCTTCAACATGGCCGCGACCATAGCGACAAGGCCCAAATGCTTTCGCTTCTATTTCCTCCGCCACTTCGATTTGAAGAATCGCTGGATGCCGTGCATGGAAGGGAGATTGCTCCACCCCTGAACCGCGCCACAATTCAATTCGGCTCTAGCATTGATGGCTCGAAGAGCGAGGGGACCGGTACGGCAGCCTTGGCCGGTAAGCTTCGCACGATTGGTCGCAGAATGCTGGGACAAGGAGCCGCACAAAATCAAAATCAGCCCCACGATTTTTCGTCACTGATTGGTAGGACAATAGAGAGTTCGGATCACATCTGGAGTTATGCTCTCGTAGTGGACACTAGTTCTGGATCGCCCCCCGACGTTCAGAAAGACACGATTCTCGTGCTCGAAGTCGCCGTCGAAGTACATCAAGGGAAACTAGGGATCGCGCTCGGTGGCAATGTCTCTTCGGGTTTCATATCGCCGGAGCGCATAGTCGTTGCAATGGACGGCGTGCAGCGTGTTCTGCTTTCGGCGCCAGCTGTCGGCCTCGAATCGCTAATCTTCCGTACGACAGCGCCAGAAGGGTCCCGGACGTTTTTTTCTATTCGAAGCGTAAGGGCGAAGGAAAAACGTTAGCAAAGGCTAGACCTGCACTCTACCTTTTGCTGTATGGCGTGGCCTATTTGCCAAGATCGAGTTCACTCACCCGTTCCCTCGGCATCAGGACGATGTTGGACGACAGCGGTACGCCCTCGACCGCATGCTCCGGCCGGCCGCCGACGAGGGAGAAAGACAGGACCTGATAGTTCAGGTCGGTCTTCAGCGTGTTCAGCAGCGTATCGGCGCTCTGCCCCTGCGCGTGCAGGGCGCGATCGTTGAGCTCCATCAACAGGACAGGGCGGTGGGTCGACAGCACCGTCCGCGCGCCCGCCACGACGCCAGCCTCGGCGCCTTCCACGTCGATCTTCACCATGTCGACCTTCGACAGGCTGTGACGGGTGACCAGCGCGTCGAGCGTCTCCAGCGGCACGCGCTCGGAACTCGCACGCACAACGTCGTCATGGGCGAAGTCGCCCAGCGTGTTGTGACCGGCATGGACGCCGTGGGCCAGGTGGAGATCGACGAAGCCCGCCTCGGCGCCCAGCGCCGCGGCGACGACCTGCACATTGTCGAGGCCGTTGCGACCGAGATTGCGTTGCAGATGCGCGCGCTCCCGCGAACTGGGCTCGATGGCGATCACCCTGCCGGTCGGACCGACGCGGCGTGCCGCGAAGAGCGTGTAGTAGCCGTCGTTCGCGCCGACATCGACGAACACCATGCCAGGCTTCAGCATGCGGTCGACGAAGGCGAATTCGTTGGGCTCGAACGAGCCGCAGACGTACAGGCAGAGGCTGTTGTCGTTGCCCAGCGTCACGTCGACGGTGTTGCCGCCGTGCCAGCGCACGGTCAGGGGAACCGCCAGTTCCTTCTCCCGGGCGGCCTCCCACAAGGCGCCCCTGCGACAAGCGAGCCAGCGGCGCTGGTCGTAATACTCCTCGGCGAACCGCCAGCCGGGGCGCGGCTCGAGCCGCGACAGTCGCGGCGCCAGGATACCGGCATAGGCAGCACCGATTGAAGGCGCCCGCACGATCAGCCAGCGGCCCATATTGTCCAGATGATAGCCCACGCCGGAGCAAACCCGTTCCCAGGCGCTCGCGACGCTGATTGAACGGCGGGCCGTCCTCATGGCTGAACTATTTGCCCCCAACTCTGTCGAGGTTCGGCTAACGTACCCACCGCCAAGCGTCAAGCGTGCCTGTGTGTTGCCACTTTCTGTCCTTAGTGGCGTGCGTTGCAGCAACCCTGCTACGGAATATAATAAATGTCCCTCTCAAGCTCCGTTGGTGAAATGTCCGCGCCCCTCCTCCGCGCCTCCCTCCTCCTCGCCCTGATGGTGCTGCCTGCCGCAGCGTCGGCCCAGCAGAGGCCCGCTGCCCAGGGCGCTTCCGTCCAGGCGGCACCCAGCCAGGGGCTTCGCGTCGTCGCGCGCGTCAACGACGACGCCATCATCTACTTCGACCTGTCGCAGCGCGTGCTGTTCGCCATTCGCACGTCGGGCCTGGCGGACAGCCCCGATCTGCGTCAGCGCATGGCCGGGCAGATGTTGCGCCAGATGATCGACGAGCGTCTGCAGGTCCAGGACGCCAAGAAGCTGGGCGTGCGCCCCACGGAGTCCGAGATCAACAGCCGCTACACCGAGATCGAGCGGGCGGCGGGGCTGGGACAGGGACAGTTCAAGCTCTACCTCCAGAGCGTCGGCGTCGCGCCCGATATCGCAAAGCAGCAGATCGAGGCCCAGATCGCCTGGGGCAAGATCATCCGCCGCAAGGTGCGCTCACAGGTCGACGTGTCCGATGCGGAGATCGACGACGCGATGAGCCGTATGCGCTCAAACGTCGGCAAGACCGAGACGCGCGTCGCCGAAATCTTCGTGCCGGTTGACCGCGCCGATGGCGTCGACGAGGGCAAACGCAGCGCCGATCGCATCATGGAGCAACTCCGCCGCGGCGCGCCCTTCGCCGCCGTCGCACAACAGTTCTCCCAAGGCGCTTCTGCCGCATCCGGCGGCGATCTGGGCTGGGTCCTGCCCGGCGCCCTCGATCCTTCCCTCGATGCCGCGATCGAACGCGTGCAGCCGCGCAGCTATTCGGAGCCGGTGCGGTCGGGCTCCGGCTGGCACATTCTCTATGTCGTGGATCGCAGGCCTTTCGCTGCCGCCCGTCCCGACGACGTCAAGCTCAACCTCGTCCAGATGACACTGGCCCTGCCGCCCAACGCCTCGCCGGAGGAAACCAACCGCGCAACGGCCGATGCGCAAAAGGCCATGGGCGGCGTCCGCCAGTGCAGCGATCTCCACGTCCAGTCGCGCCAGATCAAGGGCAGCACTTCGGGCGATCTCAACGGCGTGCGCGTCGGCGACCTCGCGGCCAACCCGCAGATGTACGAACAGCTGCCGCGCCTGCCGATCGGCGGCACGGCGGGCCCGTTCCGCGTCGCCGAGGGCCTCCAGGTCGTCGCCCTCTGCAGCAAGGCCGGCGGCGATGGCCTGCCGACGCGCGACGCCATCCAGCAGCAGCTTCTCATCCAGAAGCTCGACTCCGCCGGACGCCGCTACATGCGCGACCTCCGCCGGCAGGCGACGATCGACATCAAGTCGTGATGTCGCGGCCATGAGCACGACCGCGCCGCTCGCCGTCACGATGGGCGAGCCGGCCGGCGTCGGGGGCGAACTCAGCCTCAAGGCCTGGCAGGCGCGACATTCGAACGCCCGGCCTTTCTTCGTCCTCGACGATCCCGATCGCCTCGCGGCGCTCGCGCAGCAACTGGGCCTCGCTGTGCCGGTGCAGACCATCGCCCAGCCCTAGCAAGCCACTGCCGTTTTCCCAACCGCGCTCCCGGTCCTGCCCGTCCACCTCGCCGCGCCGGTAACGCCCGGCCGGCCGGACGTTGCGAATGCACCCGCCACGATCGAAGCGATCGAGCGCGCGGTACAGTTTGCCAAAGCCGGTGCGATCGCCGGGATCGTCACCAATCCGATCCAGAAGAAGACGCTGCAGGATGCAGGCTTTCGCCATCCCGGCCACACGGAATTCCTTGCCCAGCTCGCAGGCGGCGTAGAGGTCGCGATGATGCTGGCCTGCCCCCAGCTTCGCGTCATTCCGGTAACCATCCACCTGTCGCTGGCCGACGCCGTGAAGGCACTCGACGGCGAGCAGATCGTGCGGGCCGGCCGGATCGCCGCCCGGGGACTGCGGGACCTGTTCGGCATAGAGCATCCGCGCCTCGCGGTGGCGGCGCTCAACCCGCATGCCGGCGAACAGGGCGCGATGGGCGACGAGGAGCGTCGCATCATCGTTCCGGCCATCGAGGCGCTGCAGCGGGAAGGTATCGCCGCGCATGGGCCCGCACCGGCCGACACGATGTTCCATGCGGCGGCCCGGCCCGCCTACGACGTCGCGCTCTGCATGTATCACGACCAGGCGCTGATCCCGATCAAGACCATCGACTTTGCCGGCGGCGTCAACGTGACGCTCGGCCTGCCCTTCGTGCGAACCTCGCCCGACCACGGCACGGCACTCGACATTGCGGGCACCGGCCGTGCAGACCCTGCCAGCCTGCTGGCGGCCATCGACATGGCGGACGACATGGCGCGTCGCCGCGGCCACTGAGATGGACGGCGTCGAGGCCCTGCCCCCCCTCCGCGAGACCATCGCCACCCACGGGTTCGATGCCAGGAAGCGCTTCGGCCAGCATTTCCTGCTCGACCTCAACCTGACGCGCCGCATCGCGCGCGCGGCCGCGCCGCTGGGCGACGGGACCGTGATCGAAGTCGGCCCGGGGCCGGGTGGCCTCACGCGCGCGCTGCTGCTCGAAGGGGCAAACCGGGTCGTCGCCATCGAAGTGGACGCGCGGGCATTCGGCCCGCTCCTCTAACTGCAGGCCGTGGCCGACGGACGCCTCGAACTGGTGGAGGCCGATGCCCTCCGGATCCAGCCGAGGGATCTCG
>JAKFVZ010000528.1 GCA_021732965.1 Reyranella sp. | reverse complement strand
ACAGGCCGCGCTTCAGCCGTTCGTAGAGGCTTGCGATGGCCTTCTGCGCCACGGCGGCATCGTCGGGCGTGCCGGTGATGGCGAGCTGGTTGCCGCGCGCGCTCAACTGGGCGTTCGTGAGCTGCTCGATGCGCACCAGATTGCGGTCGTGGTTGCCGTAGAGCACGGCCACCAGCGCATTGTTGTCGAACGTCATGCGCCGGACGTCGGCTGCGCGCATACCGGCTGCCTGGTCGCTCACGCGGCCACCTCGTAGTCGCCGGTGACGATCTCGCCCAGCAGACTGTTGGCGTAGCCTTCGATCAGCCGCACGTCGACGATGCGGCCGAACAGGCGCGGGTCGCCCTGCGCATAGACCGACTGCAGCCACGGCGTCTTGCCCATGATCTGCCCCGCCTTGCGGCCGGGCTCGGCGAACAGCACGGGCACGGTGGTGCCGGCCTTCGATTCGTTGAACGCGCGCGCCTGCTGTCCCAGCAGCGCCTGCAGCGCGGCAAGGCGCGCGACCTTCACGTTCTCGGGCACCTGGTCGGTCAAGGCCGCCCCGGGCGTGCCCGGACGGCGGCTGTAGCGGAAGGCATAGGCCGACGCGAAGCCCACCTGCTGGATGAGCCGCATCGTTTCGTCGAAGTCGGCATCGCTCTCACCGGGGAAACCAACGATGAAGTCCGACGACAACGCAAGGTTGTCGCGCGCGTTGCGCAGCCGTTCGACGATGCGGAGATAGAGATCGCGATCGTGACCGCGATTCATCGCGTCGAGGATGCGGTTCGATCCCGACTGTACCGGCAGGTGCAGGTAGGGCATGAGCTGCGGCACCTCGCCGTGCGCGGCGATGAGGTCGTCGTCCATGTCGCGCGGATGGGAGGTGGTGTAGCGCAGCCGCGCGAGGCCCGGGATCTCGCCGATCGCACGCACCAGGCGCGCCAGCGACCAGGTCGAGCCGTCCGGTCCCTCGCCGTGATAGGCGTTGACGTTCTGACCCAGCACCGTGAGTTCGAGCGCGCCGGCGGCCACGAGCTGGCGCGCCTCGGCCAGCACCGCCGCCACCGGCCGCGAATATTCCATGCCGCGCGTATAGGGCACGACGCAGAAGGTGCAGAACTTGTCGCAGCCCTCCTGGATCGACAGGAACGCCGAGCCGGCCCGGATGCCCTGCGGCGACGGCAGATGGTCGAACTTGCTCTCGGGCGGGAACTCGGTGTCGAGCACGCCGGCGCCCGGCATGCGGTTCTTCGAGCCCCCGGCAGCCGACTTGCGCGCGACCTGCGCCAGCAACTCGGGGAAGCGATGATAGGCCTGCGGGCCGACCACGATGTCGACGGCGGGCTGGCGGCGCAGGATCTCCTCTCCCTCGGCCTGGGCGACGCAGCCCGCGACGGCGATCGTATAGTCGCGGCCCTCGGCGCGGCGTTCGGTCTTGAGGTCGCGCAGCCGTCCCAGCTCGGAATAGACCTTTTCCGAGGCATGTTCGCGAATGTGGCAGGTGTTCAGCACGACCAGATCGGCCTGGTCGGCCGCTTCGGCCAGCGCATAGCCCAGCGGCCGCAGGACGTCGGCCATGCGGTCGGAGTCGTAGACATTCATCTGACAGCCGTAAGTGCGGATGAACACGCGCTTGGGCTGCCCGTCGGTGCGGACGTCCTTCATCGGTCTCCGGTGCTGGAACGTGCGGTTTCTATCACCGCGGCCAGTCAGGGTCGAGGGTCGCCAGCCGGCTCGACCAGCGACGGCAGCAGCTCGGGGCGGCCGGAATTCGCCGCCTGCACGCCCGAGGAAACCTGGCGGAAGCAGTATTCCGCGAGCTTCTTGCGGTCGCCGAGACGGTCGATGTCGATCGGCGGGAAGAAGGTCACCACCGCCTGCGTCTCGCCGAGGCAGACCATCTGCCAGAGATGCGGCACCAGATCGAGGTCGCCGAACCAGGCAAAGAGCGGCCGCCAGTAGCGGCCGAGCGGAATGCCGTCGAGCCGGGTGTAGGAGATCGCCACCGGCTGCACGACGATCGGCCGGTCGTCGCGGCGCAGTTGCGCCACCGCGAACAGGGCGCTGCGGAAGGGCAGCACGCGTGTCCCGTCGCTGCTGGTCCCTTCGGGAAACAGCATGAGATTGTCGCCCGTGTTCAGCCGCTGCAGCATCTCGTCGCGGCTGTTGCTGGCCTTGCTCGAGCGCCGCTCGACGAAGATCGTGCGCTGCGCCTTGGCCAGCGTGCTGAAGAACGGCCAGGTCGCGACCTCGGCCTTGGCGACGAAGCAGCCGGGGATCTGGCTGCCAAGCACCTCGATGTCGAGATAGGAGACGTGGTTGCAGACATAGAGCGTCGGCGTGACGGTCGAGCGCGTGCCGTTCACCTTCACCTTGATGCCAAGGATCGTGCAGACGGTGCGGTGATACATCACCGGCAGCCAGCGGACGACCGGCGTCACGCGGAACGCAAGCGCCAGCAGATGGAACGGCAGCATCAGCAGAGTGAGCAGCAGGTAGCTCAGCAGCCGAAAAGCGCCCCTCAGGGGGGAGCCGATCCAGGTCGCGGCGAAAGGAGCGTCCGCCGCGCTACTCACGCATCCCGCGTTCGTAGTGCCGGATGTACTTCTCGGTCACCAGTTCGGTCTTCACGATGATGAAGACGTCGGTGCTGTTGAATTCATGGTCAATCACGGCGCCGTCGCCGACGAAGCCGCCCAGCCGCAGGTAACCCTTGATCAGGGGCGGGACGCGCGCCATCGCCTTGCGCGGGTCGTAGCTGCCGGGCTCGAGCATATCCATCTTCACGTAGCGGCTCGGCAGCGCGCGCACGCGGATGTCCGGCGGCGCGAGATGGTGATGATAGAGGTAGGACAGCGCCTGGGCGTGCTGGTCCGGATCGATGCCCGGCAGGCTGGCGCAGCCGAACATGACCTGGATGTTGTAGTGGTAGGCGTAGAGCGCGATGCCGCGCCACAGCATCTGCATGGTCGCGGTGTTGCGCGCGTCCCTCGCGATGCAGGACCGGCCGAGTTCCAGGACCTCGCCCGGATAGTCGATCATCTTCTGGATGTCGTACTCGGCCGAGGAATAGAAGCGGCCCATCCTGAGCGCCGCCGACCGGCGGATCAGCCGATAGGTGCCGACGATGCCTTCCGGCCCCTCGCCGCGGCGGCGATCGAGCACGAGCAGATGGTCGCAGACCTCGTCGAACGGATCGAAGTCGCGGCCGAGCGCCTTCATCTCCGGAGAGGCATGCGCTGCCATTTCTTCATAGAAGACGCGAAAACGCAGGGCCTGTGCCGCTTCGATCTCAGCAGAAGTCTGCGCCAGGCGAACTTCGAAATCGCCAGCGACGACCTTCACGATCTCCGCGTTGGAAACCGGCGGTCCGAGAAGCTCGGCTTCGCTGTCAACGCGGTCGATGCGCATGAACAATCCGCAAGGGGGCCGCCCCTATCATGGGCCCATTATCGGGGTGGCGCTGGTCCAGTCCACTTATTTTTGGCGGTCGGATTTCCCGTCCAGGGGAACGCCATAAAGCTCGAGGCGATGTCCAACCAGCCGATAGCCCGCCTTTTCGGCGATCTTCCGCTGCAGTTCCTCGATCTCGTCGTTGTGGAATTCCACAACCTTGCCGCTCTGGATGTCGATCAGGTGATCGTGGTGCTCGTCCGGCGTTTCCTCGTAGCGCGCGCGTCCGTCGCCGAAGTCGTGCTTCGCAAGGATGCCCGCTTCCTCGAACAGACGCACCGTCCGGTACACCGTCGCGATGGAGATGTTCGGGTCGATCGCTGTTGCACGACGATGCACGGCCTCGACGTCGGGATGATCCGACGCTTCCGACAGGACGCGCGCGATCACGCGTCGCTGGTCGGTCATCTTGAGGCCGCGCTCTGCGCATAGGACTTCGAGTTTGGATTTCCGGTCTGGCATGTCTGCCTACCCTACACTGGCAGGCGTTCGGGGTATAGTTGGACATGTCCATACAGGCCGACCATGACATCGACATTACCGGCGAGGTCTGTCCCATGACCTTCGTCCGGACCAAGCTCAGGCTCGAACGCATGCAGCCCGGGGAAACCCTCGCCGTACGGCTTCGCGGCGAGGAGCCGTTGCGCAACGTGCCCCGCGCGGCGCGCGACGAAGGCCATGCGATCCTGTCCATCGAGGCCGATGGCGATGCCCAAATCGTGACCATCCGGCGCGCCTGATCAGGTGAGATTGAGACGCATGATGAAGGCGTCCGCCGGAGCCTTTCCCGCACGCGGATAATAGCCGGCGCGCTTGCCAACGACGACGAACCCGAGTGAATCGTAGAGCGTCCGGGCGCCCGGATTATCCGCACCGACTTCGAGGAAAAGCGTCTTCGCCCCGCCGGCACGGGCTTGCCCTGTCACGGCGTCGAGGAGCCGGCGGGCAGCACCGCGGCGGCGATGGCCGGGATCGACGGCGACGGTCAGCAGTTCGGCCTCGTCGGCCACGACGCGAGAGATGGCCATGCCGATGTCGCTGGAAGCTTCCGTCAGAAGGAAGCCGACGCTCCCCGGCGACGCCAGCAGGCCCGCAAGATCCTGCCGCGTCCAGGCGCGCTCCCCCATCGGCTCGAAGGCTCCGCGATGGAGGCGCGCCGCACGGTCGAGATCGAGCGCGCCCAGTCGGGCAAGCGTGAAGTCGGCATCCATCACTCGACCGTGCGGCGGGCGCCATCCGGCAGGGTGATGTTCACGCCCCGCAGATAGAGAGGCCGCGGCAGGCCTTCGTCGCTATTGCGATAACGCCATGTCGCCACGCCAACGCTTTCGGCAAGGCGGCCGAGGATGGCCGGATCGGGCGGGCCGTCATGGGCAACCGCATCGAGACCGGCGGCCCGCAACGACTGTACGAGCGGGTCCACGTCCTTGCCGACGATCAGGCACGCGCGGCCGGCAAGACGCGCCGCGACATCCCCCGCGGTCGCCGCGAACGGCGCTGCCTCCTCGCCGATCGCGCAGAACCAGTCGCCGAGCTTGGTGTCGACCGCGGCGACCACCAGCCGGTCGGTGGCGGGCGCCTGCGCGCGCAGCACCGTCGTGGTGGAAATCCCCGCCAGGGG
>JAKFVZ010000297.1 GCA_021732965.1 Reyranella sp. | reverse complement strand
CCGCGACGTCCAGCTTGGTCTGAAGCCGGCCGACCGGCATGCCCTCGGCCCCGGCCCGCACCAGGGCGCGATAGATCTTCAAGCGGGTTGGATTGCCCAGCGCTTCGAGGCGGGCGGCGGCATCGTCGAGTTTCATGTAGATCAATGTAGGCCGGTGATCGGTGAAATCAAACTAAATTTCCAGAAATATAGAAATAATGCCCTCCTGCACTTCGCGATGCCGAAACGCGGCGACCTCAACTAATCGAGAGACGAATTGATTGCCTGAGACAGCGTGACACCTGACAGCGCTCGGAGACGCTTCTAAGCTCATCGAGTGTTCAATTTCGCGGTCCGCCTTCCATCTCTTCTCGTGCTGCTCGTCGCGATGCTGTGGGTTGCGCTTCCCGCCGTCACGGCAGCGGCGGCGATTTCGCCGCAGATCGAGGGCCAAGCGTGCCCCTGCTGCGAGGGGAAAGCCACCGCAAGTGGCATCCTCGCCTGTCCAAGCTGCCAGGCGAGCCCGATAGGGGAGAACGGGCATGCCGCACCAAGGACGATTTTCAGGGTTTCCTGGCTCCTGGGCCCGGACACCGCCACTTCCGGGATCGAGCCGCTTCCTGCCGAACCTCCACCTCGCTGAATGCACTCCGTAGACAATCTGCTTTTCAATCAACGGAGAACGATATGTTACGCACGATTCTTTCCACTCTCGTCCTGCTGTTTGCCTTTGGTGCGGCGGCGCATGCGGCGCAGCCTTGCTGTGACGAAGGCAGCCCCTGTTGCGAAGACGCGAGCCCCTGCTGCGACGAGTGACCGAAAGGCGCCCGCCCCCTACCGGGGCGGGCGTTTTCAGGAGAGCCGCGGTTGTCAGGGTCCGCTCAGATATGTCCGGTCGTATTGCCGCTTTGCGGCACGGACCGAGCCGTCGGCAGCGCGAAGGTGACGATCCAGCAGGCCAGCAGCATCACCGCCGACGCAAGAAGGCAGCCCGTGATGCCGCCCCATTGATAGAAGAGTCCCGACAGCAGCGTGCCGCCGAGACGGCCGCAGGCATTGGCGGCGTAATAGAAGCCGACATCCTCCGCGGCCTTCTCCGAGCCGGCATAGGCCAGGATCAAGTAGGAGTGCAGTGACGAGTTGACCGCGAACGGCAGCGCAAACAAGGCAAGCCCCGCGGTGACGACGAAGTCGGGCCGCAGTCCCGTGGGCTGGGCGAGCAGCAGGGCGATCGCCAGCGGGACGGCAAGCAGCAGGCCCGCCCACAGGCGCGCGCCCGGGACTTCACGGCTGAGACCGTCGGCGCTGCGCGGCACGAGCGCCGGAGCGACCGCCTGCAGGCCGCCATAGGCGATCGTCCAGGCGGCGAGGAAGGCGCCCACTTCCACGAAGCGCCAGCCCGAGGCGTAGAGGAACACCGGCAGGCCGACGACGAACCAGACGTCGCGCGAGCCGAACAGGAAGATGCGCGCCGCCGCCAGCAGGTTTACGCCGGCCGACTTGGCGAACAGCTCGCGCATCGACTTCGAGGCTTTTGCCTTGCCGAGGTTGCGCGGCAGTAGCGCCAGCCCGGCGACGAGGACGACCAGCAGCAGGCCCGCCATCAGCCACAGCGCGAGCCGGAAGCCCACCGCGTCGAGCAGCAGCCCGCCCAGGAAGAAGCCGATGCCCTTCATCGCGTTCTTCGAGCCGGTGAACCACGCCACCCACTTGAAGAGACGGCCCGCACCGTCACCGGCCGTCGCCTTGATGGCCGACTTCGACGCCGTCTTGGTGAAGTCCTTCGCCAGCCCCGCGATGCCTTGCGCTGCGACCACCCAGGCGATGGAGACGAAGGCGGTCCAGGCGGGATCCAGCGCCGAGAGCAGCAGCAGGCTCGCGATCTGCAGCACCTGGCCTGTCATCAACATGCGCGGGATGCCGAAGCGCGTCGCCAGCCAGCCGCCAGCGAGATTGGCGACGATGCCGGCGAACTCGTAGAGCAGGAACAGGAAGGCCAGCGTGAAGGGCGAGTAGCCCAGCTTGAAGAAGTGCAGCAGCACCAGCATGCGCAGCGCGCCGTCGACCAGCGTGAAGCCCCAGTAGGAGCCCGTGACGACCAGGTAGTTGCGCGCCGATGTCGTCATCACCGGCCTGCGTCGATCACCTGGCGGGCGAGATCGACCATGCGGCAGACATAGCCGACCTCATTGTCGTACCAGGCATAGACCTTGAGCAGCGTGCCGTCGGTCACCATCGTGCTCGGCCCGTCGACGATCGAGCTGCGCGTATCGTTGCAATAGTCGGCGGAGACGAGGGGGCGGGTTTCGAAGCCCAGGATGCCCGCCAGCGGGCCGGCGGCCGCGCTCCGGAAAAGTTCGTTGACCTCGGCCTCGCTGGTCGCGCGCGAGAGTTCGAACACGCAGTCGGTGAGGCTGGCGTTCAGCACCGGCGCGCGCACCGCATGGCCGTTCAGCTTTCCCTTGAGCTCGGGATAGATGACCGTGATCGCGCTGGCGCTGCCGGTCGTCGTCGGTTGCAGCGAGAGCATCGCCGAGCGGGCGCGGCGCAGGTCCTTGTGCGGGGCGTCGACCACGACGTTGGTGTTGGTCGGCGCATGGATGGTCGTGATCTGGCCGTGCCGGATGCCGATCTGCTCGTGCACGACCTTGACCACGGGGGCGAGGCAGTTGGTCGTGCAGGAGGCCGCCGTCAGGAGATGGTGCCGGTCGGGCTCGTAGCGATGGTCGTTGACGCCCACGACGACGTTCAGCGCGCGCTCGTCCTTGACCGGCGCGGCGACGATAACCTTCTTCACGCCGCGATCGAAGTAGCCCTGCAACTGCTCGGGCTTCAGGAACTTGCCGGTGCACTCCAGCACGATCTCGCAGCCGAGATCGCCCCAGGCGACCTCGCCCGCCGCGGCCGCGGCGCTGAAACCCAGGTAGCTGCCGCCAACCGCGAGGCCGCGTTCGCCGTCGACCTCGAACGAGGTGTGCCAGCGGCCATGCATGCTGTCGAACTCGAGGAGATGCGCCGTCGCACCGACGCCGCCCTTGATTTCGTTGAGATGCACGACCTCGAGGCGGCTGTCCCGCCGCGGATCGTCGACGGGGCGATGCATCCCGCCGAGCGCCGCCCGGAGGGCGAGGCGTCCCATGCGCCCCATTCCGTTGATGCCGACCTTCATCGCATCACGCCGGCACACGCGTGGCGTCGCCGATCTCGTCGAGGCGCTTCTTCAGCGCCATCCGGTCGAGCGAGGCGTAGGGCAGGTTCACGAAGATCTCCAGGCGCCGGCGGATCATGCCGTAGAGCTCGTTGATCATCGTCGCCCGTTCGATCTCCGAACCCATGAACTTGGCGGGATCGGGCAGCGGCCAGGCGCCCGTCACCGGCCGTTCGCCGAAGTCGGGGCAGTGCTGGCCCTGCAGGATGTCGCAGAGCGTGATGACGAAATCCATGCGCGGCGCACTCGGACCGGTGAACTCGTCCCAAGACTTGCAGCGCAGGCCCGCGGTGTCGTGACCGAACGTCTGCAGCCGGGCGAGTACCGCGGGCATCGGCGCGCGTGCCGGATCGGAGCCGGCCGAATAGGCGTTGAACCGGCCCTTGCCGACCTGCCCGAGGATGGCCTCGGCCATCAGCGAGCGGGCGGAATTGTGCGTGCAGAGGAAGAGAACGTTGAAGGCGGGAGTCATGTGAACCTCGGGTTGATCCTCGGGGAGGAGTCGCGCCAGGTCGCCACAGAGGTCCGGTCGTCCGCCACAGCACGTCTCGGTCAGGAAGCTGAAGAGCGCGCGCAGGCCGGCGAAGCGGACCGCATAGATGATGTTGCGGCCCTGCCGGGTGGACTGGACGAGGCCGGACTGTTCGAGAGCGGCCAGATGGAACGACAGCGTCGAGGGCACCTGCCCCAGTGCGCTGGCGAGTTCGCCGGCCGCCATGCCGGACGGCCCCTTGCTCGCCAGAAGCCGCATCAGGTTGAGACGGGTCTCTTGCGAAAGGGCGGCAAATCCGGCAGCTACGTCTGACGATTCCATAGTTCTCGAATAATCCAATTATGTGACAAGGGTATTACGCGGCCAGCCGGCGGGAGTCGACCGGCAAGGGCGGCGATACCGGTCCCCGGAGACGGCAGGATGTCCCTTTTCGAGCGTTATCTGACCCTCTGGGTCGCGGCCTGCATCGTCGTGGGCATCGGGCTGGGGCATCTGTTCCCGCAAGCGTTCCACGCGGTCGGGACGGCGGAGGTAGCGCATGTGAACCTGCCCGTCGCAGCGCTGATCTGGCTGATGATCGTGCCGATGCTGATCAAGGTCGACTTTGCGGCCATCGCCGAGGTGCGGCGGCACTGGCGCGGGATCGGCGTGACCCTGTTCATCAACTGGGCGGTGAAGCCCTTTTCGATGGCGGCACTGGGCTGGCTGTTCATCGGCCATCTGTTCCGGCCGTGGCTGCCGGCCGACCAGATCGACAGTTACATCGCCGGCCTCATCCTGCTGGCGGCGGCGCCCTGCACCGCGATGGTGTTCGTGTGGAGCAACCTCTGCGACGGCGAGCCCGACTTCACGTTGACGCAGGTGGCGCTGAACGACGCGATCATGCTCGTGGCCTTCGCGCCGATCGTGGGCCTGCTGCTCGGCCTCTCGGCCATCATCGTGCCGTGGCAGACGCTGATCCTGTCGGTCGTGCTCTACATCCTCGTGCCGGTCGTGCTGGCGCAGCTCGTGCGTCGCTGGGCGCTGGCCCAGGGCGGGCAGGCGGGGCTCGCGCGTCTGCTCGCACGCCTGCAGCCCATCTCACTGGTCGCGCTGCTGGCGACGCTGGTCCTGCTGTTCGGCTTCCAGGGCGAGCAGATCATCGCGCAGCCGCTGATCATCGCGCTGCTGGCGGTGCCGATCCTGATCCAGGTCTATTTCAACTCAGGCCTCGCCTATCTGCTGAACCGCGCGGCGGGCGAGCAGCATTGCGTCGCCGCGCCATCGGCGCTGATCGGCGCCAGCAACTTCTTCGAGCTCGCGGTCGCCGCCGCCATCGGGCTGTTCGGATTCTCTTCGGGCGCCGCACTCGCCACCGTGGTCGGCGTGCTGATCGAGGTGCCGGTCATGCTCTCGGT
>JAKFVZ010000585.1 GCA_021732965.1 Reyranella sp. | reverse complement strand
CGAGGCGCTCGAAGAAGCGACCGTGCTCGGTGCGGACGTTCGAGGCTATTTCGTCTGGTCGCTGCTCGACAATTTCGAGTGGGGCGCCGGCTATGCGAACCGCTTCGGCATCGTCAGGGTGGATTTCACCACGCAGGCGCGCACCCCCAAGGCGTCGGCCAGATGGTACGCGGCGCGAATCGCGTCGCACCGCGCGAAGGCGACGGCATGACCTGCCGTCTCCTAGCCGACGTCGGCGGGACACGCACCCGGTTTGCGCTTCTCGAAGGCGACCGGCTGGGACCCATCGAATCGGTGCCGACGGGCGCCTATTCGAGCGCTGTCGATGCGTTCCGTCACTTTCTCAACGGCCAGGCGGAGGGCGTCGTCGTCGAGGAGGCCGTGATCGCGGTGGCGGGTCCAGTCTCGGGTGGACGCTGCAAGCTCACGAACGCGTCCTGGGTGCTGGAGAGCGAGCAACTCCAGCGCCTCCTGTCGCTACGCGACGTAACGCTCGTCAACGATCTCGCCGCGCTCGCCTGGGGTGTGCCGAACCTCACGGACGGCGACGTCGTCACCATCGGCGACGGCTATTGCGATCCGGGCAGTCCGGTCGTCCTGCTGGCGCCCGGCACCGGACTGGGTGTCGCCTGCTATATGCCCGGCGCGGAAGGCCCGCATGTCCTGTCGAGCGAAGGCGGGCACGCGACCCTGGCTGCGAGCGATGCGGCCGAAGCCTCGGTGGTCGAATTCCTACGCCATCGCTTCGATCACGTCTCCGCCGAGCGTGTGCTCTCGGGAAGCGGGCTGGTGAATCTCCATCAGGCGCTCGGTGGCCACGAGGGCGGCGCCCGAGTGCTCACCCCCGAGGAGATCGTGCGGGGTGCCCTGCAGGGTGACAATCCGCAGGCGGGCAAGGCGGTCGACATGTTCTGCGGCTTCCTCGGGTCGTTTGCGGGCGATCTGGCGCTTCTGTTCGGTGCCAAAGGCGGCGTCCTGCTCGGGGGCGGCATCGGGCCTCGGCTCGTTCCGGTGCTGCAGCGCTCGGCGTTCCGGGCGAAGTTCGTTCGCAAGGGCCGGTTCGAGCCCTACGCCGCCCGGATCGCGACCCGCGTCATCGTCCGTCCGGAGCCGACCTTCCTCGGCCTCACAGCCCTAGCACTGAGAAGCGGGACGTGAAGGAAGACGCCCCCTCTGCCGTGGGGCGAGGATCGCTGCGACGCTTCTGGCGGACGGCGGCGGGTTTCGGAACCGGCGCGGGAAGCTGGCTGCCGTGGCTTCTCATCGCGGCGCTCGTCGTCTGCGTGATCGCCCAGTTGCTCGTGCAATACCGGCTGAACATCTGGAACCGCGACTTCTTCGATGCGCTGGAGCAGCGCAACGGCGAGGAGATTCGCAATCAGACCTACCTGCTGCCGCAGTTCGCGGCGGCCAGCATCGCGCTGGCCGCCTTCGCGGTCTGGGCGCGCATGACCTTCCAGCGGCGGTGGCGCGGTTGGCTGACCAATCGCCTGCTCGGGCTCTGGCTCGACAACGACAACTGCCGTCGGCTCGACGCCGGCGCGGACGAACCGCAGCTGCCGGAGTATCGCATCGCCGAGGACGCACGCATCGCCACGGATGCGCCGATCGATCTCGTCACCGGACTTCTGTCGTCGGTCCTGACCGCGTCGACCTTCGTGGTCGTCCTGTGGACGATCGGTGGCAGCCTTCGGGTCGGTCCCCGCGAGCTGGGCTTCGAGTTGCCGGGGTACCTGGTCTTCGCCAGCGTTTTCTATGCAGCCCTGACGACGGGAATGATGATCCTCGTGGGGCGCCGGATGGCGCATGTCATCGAGCGGAAGAACCAGGCGGAATCGGAATTGAAGTTCGCCGTGGCCCGGCTCCGCTCGGCACAGGGCGACCAGCGGGCACCTGGCGCGATCGCCCAGGCCGCGCCCGTGGGGTTCGCCCTGGAAGAGGTGTTGCGCAGCTGGGCCTCGCTGTGCGGCCAGCATGTGCGGACGACGCTCGTCTCACACGGCAACACGCTGCTCGCGCCGATCATCGGATTGATCCTCTGCGTGCCGAAGTACATCGACCGGTCCCTGTCGCTGGGGGAGGTGACACAGGCTGCGGCGGCGTTCGCGGCGGTCCAGATCGCGTTCAACTGGCTGGTCGACAACTATCCGAGACTGGCCGAATGGGCCTCGTCCGCAAGCCGCGTCGGCGTCCTGCTGCTGGCGATCGACAGGCTGACGGTTGCGCACCCTCGAAGTCCGGAACCGGCTGCCCGGGGTTGATGTACGTCAAGAACGTGCTTCTTCCGGCGTGCAACGATGGTTGATCCAATCTGGGAGACCGCCGTGACGAAGGATACATACGGTTATCTCGGCGTCGAACCGGGTGTGCTGCGCGAACAGCTGGAGAAGCTGGCGGCGACCCTCGAGACCATGGTGAACGCCGAGAGCAAGGAGGCGCTGAACAGCGCCGACGAGGCCGCCCGCAGCCTGCTGGCCAAGGCCCGGGCGCTCGCCGACAAGATCGATGTGGATCATGCGGCGAGCCTGGCGCGGGACGGACGCCAGGAGCTCGAACGGTCGATCCGCGAACGGCCCTGGACATCGGTGGCCTGCGCCGCAGCCGCCGGGCTGCTGCTGGGTGTCCTGCTGGTGCGCCGGTGAGCGACGCAAAGGCGGCATTGCCGGGCGCCGCGTCCATCACGAGCATGGCGCTGCGGATACTTGGCTTGATGGCGGCCACCATCGCAGGCAACGCCGCCCGCAGGACCGCCCGGCGAGTCGGCGGATGGAGCGTTGTGGCGGTGCTCTGCACGGTCAGCGTCGGGTTCTTCAGCTTCGCCGCCTTCAGCTTCCTCGCGCGTTGGCTCGACAGGTCGTATGCCGGGCTGATTCTCGGCGCGGTCTATCTCGTGGCGGCGTTCGTTCTCGCCCTGATCCTCCAGTCGGGCGACCGGCGCGAACGATCGAGCCGCTGAACGGGCTTCGGCAATCGGAAGCGGCGGAGGCAGTCCCATGAACTACCGGACGATACTGGTGTCGTTGCCACCGGGCCGCGCGAACGGCCGACTGATGGCGGCGTCGGTGGATCTGGCGAAACGTTTCGACGCCGTCCTTCTCGGGCGCGCCGCGTGTCGACCGATCCATTGCCTTTGCCACGATTATCCCGTTCCTGCCGGCCTGTTCGAGGAGGATCGCCGGCAACGGGAGAGGCATCTGCTGCAAGCGGAGGCGGATTTCCGGGCGGCCACCGCGAGCCTGAGTCAGCCGGTCGACTGGAGTGGGCGCAGCTGTCTCGAGCCGCTGGCGGATCACCTCGCGGGAGAGTCGGCCGCCGCCGATCTCATCGTCGTGGGAACGGCGAAGAAGGGCGATCCGTTCGACGCCACCCGACAGCCCGATCTCTGCGATCTGGTCATGAAGGCGGGGCGGCCGGTGCTGCTGCTGCCGCAATCCCGCGACCCGGCATCCTTCGACCGCATTCTGGTGGCGTGGAAGGACTCGCGGGAAGCCCGGCGGGCGATCGCCGACGCGCTGCCCCTGCTGAAGGCAGCCGCCACAGTGACCGTCGTCACGATGGACGCGGCGGAAGACCAGGCGCTTGCCCGCACCAGCGTCGCGCGCGTGGCCAACTGGCTGGCACGCCATGACATCAAGGCGGAAACCCTGGTCGTTCCCACGACGAAGGCCAACGCGTCGCAGCTTCTGGAGATTGCGCGGGGTGGCGATGCCAACCTGATCGTGGCGGGCGCCTACGGATACAGCCGGGAAGGGAAATGGACGCTGGGCGGCGTCACGGCCGAGCTTCTGACGGGAGAGCGATGCGCCTTTCTTTCACACTGATCCTTGGCGGGGCTGCGCTGCTCCTGCTTGCGGCTTGTGGCGGCAGCCAGCCGGTGCCCGCCGGGAGCGCGGTGCCGCCGCAGCGCGATGAGAGGAATGCCGCGTTGCGGGCGGTCGGCGTCGACGTCCCGGCCCGCGGCAAGTTCGTCGTGGTGAACATCCCGTCGTTCGAGCTCATCGCCTTCGAGAACGGTACGCCCGTCCTGCGCAGCCGTGTGGTCGTGGGCAGGCGCGCAACCCCCACGCCCGAGCTGGCGACGGCCATCGTCGCGGTGAAGTTCAATCCGTCCTGGACCCCCACGCCCGCGATGGTGCGATTAGAGGGCGCCCGCTTCATGCCGCCAGGGCCGCGCAACCCTCTCGGTCGGGTGCTCTTCGAACTCGATAACGATCAATTGATCTTCATGCACGACACGAACGACCGGTCGTACTTCGAGAAGACCAGCCGTGCCTTCAGCCACGGATGCATCCGCGTGGAGCAGGCGCGCGAGCTTGCCGGCTGGGTACTGGATATGACGCGACCGGAGATCGATGCGGCGATTGCCGCGGGCGCCACGCGACGTGTGCCGCTGGCCGCCGAGATCCCCGCACGCCTCGTCTATCGCACGCGTTTTCCCGATGCCGCGGGGAAGCTGATCGATCATCCGGACGTCTATGGACGCGGCCCGCTTGCACAGGCCGCCGGCGATCGTCAGGGATCGAAGAACTGCTCAGGCGCGCTTTGAACCGGCATGCCGTGTGGGGAATGTCGAGCCCGATCAGCAGCCCTGGAGATGACGCAGACCCTTGATGTCGCACAGGTCCACGTCGCGGCTTCCCGAGCGCAACCCGATGAGGTGGTCGCGCGCCAGCTGGGTCAGGGTGCGCGATACCGTCTCGATGGTGAGGCCGAGATGGTCGGCGATGTCGGCGCGCTGCATCGGCAGGACGACATGCCCGTTTTCCTGCGAAAGGCGCGCCGCCATTTCCAGCAGGAAGCTGGCGAGCTTCTCCTGCGCCGTCTTGCGGCCGAGCAGCAGCATGTGGTCCTGCGCCCGCTCGAGGCTGCGCATCATCGACGTCATGACCTGCTCGCCGAAGGCCGGATCGTCGGCCGTCAGTTCGACGAGCCGGGACCGTCGGAAGGCGATTACGGAGGTGGCTTCGACGGCTTCGGCGGTGAAGCGGTGGTCGCTGTCGGCCTCCAGGCCGAAGATGTCGCCGGGCAGGTGGAAGGCGTCGATCTGGCGGCGGCCGTCGCTGAGCAGCTTGTAGGAACGGATCGAGCCCGAGACGACCTTGTA
>JAKFVZ010000243.1 GCA_021732965.1 Reyranella sp. | reverse complement strand
GCGGGCTACCAGACCGTGCTGCTGCGCCGCCAGTTGCAGGCCATGGACGATGGCGGGCTGGTCGTCATGTCGGCGCCGGCCAATCCGTTCCGCTGCCCGCCCGGCCCCTATGAGCGCGCCAGCCTGATCGCCTACTGGCTCAAGATCTGGAAGCCGAAGTCGAAGCTGCTGCTGCTCGATTCCAAGGATGCCTTCTCCAAGCAGCGTCTGTTCCAGAACGGCTGGGCCGAGCTCTATCCCGGCATGATCGAATGGGTGCCGCTCAGCAAGGGTGGCAAGGTGACGTCGGTCGATCCCGCGACGCTGACGCTCACGACCGAGTTCGCGAGCCACAAGGCCGCCGTCGCCAACGTGATTCCGCCGCAGAAGGCCGGCGCCATCGCCGCGCAAGCCGGCGTTGCCGACCGCACCGGCTGGTGTCCGGTCGAGCCCGTCGCCTTCGAATCGACCCTGCGGCCCAACATCCATGTGCTGGGCGATGCGGCGATCATGGGCGGCATGCCCAAGTCCGCCTTCGCGGCCAATGCCCAGGCCAAGGTCTGTGCCGCGGCGCTGGTGCGGTTGCTGGCCGGCGACAAGCCGCAGGACCCGATCCTGATCAACACCTGCTACAGCCTGCTGGCGGAGGACTACGGCATCTCGATTGCCGGCGTCTATCGCCCCGACAAGGGCCAGCTCACCGACATTCCGGGCGCCGGCGGGGCCAGTCCGCTTGTTGCCGTGGGCGGCCTGCGCGGCCAGGAGGCGCTCTATGCGTCGAGCTGGTTCCGCACCATCACCGCCGAGACCTTCGGTTGATGCGATGCGGATCCTGCTCGTCATCGCTCTCTTGCTCACCGCGTGTCCCGTGGCTGCCCAGCCGGTCACGCCGCAGATCGTGGATGACGCGATCCCCGCCTCGCTCACCGGCAGGCCGGGCGACGCCGCGCGCGGACGCGCCATCGTCGCCAATCGCAGCACCGGCCTCTGCCTGCTCTGCCATTCCGGACCGATCGCCGAAGAGCGCTTCCAGGGCGATATTGCACCGAGCCTCGCCGGGGCCGGCTCCCGCTGGTCGGAGGGGCAGTTACGCTTGCGGATCGTCGATGGTTCGCGTCTCAATGCCGACACGATCATGCCGGCCTATTACCGGACCGGCGGCCTGCAGCGGGTCGCGCGCGCTTTCGAGGGCAAGACCATCCTTTCGGCCGCACAGGTCGAGGATGTCGTGGCCTATCTCGTTACGTTGAAGGATTGAATGGACCGACGTCTCTTCCTTGCCGGCACAGCCGCCGTTATCGTCCTGCCGCTCGCGCCTGCCGGGGCGACCCAGGAAGCCATGGCCGAGGCGATCCGGAAGGTCGTCGGCACGGCCACGCCGACCGAAGGCCGCGTGACGCTCGACGTGCCGCCGCTGGTCGAGAACGGCAACACCGTGCCTCTCACCGTGACGGTCGAGAGCCCGATGACCGCGGCCGACCACGTCAAGGCGATCCACGTCTTCAACGAGAAGAACCCGCAGCCCAACGTCTTCTCCGCCCGCCTCGGTCCGCGAAGCGGCAAGGCCATCGTGGGCACGCGCATCAAGCTCGGCGACAGCCAGCGCATCGTCGCCATCGCCGAGACCAGCGACGGCAAGTTCTGGATGGCCGGGGCCGACGTGATCGTGACGCTGGCCGCCTGTCTCGAGGAGTCGACCTGATGTCGAACATCCTCGTGAACGCTCCCAAGACCGCCAAGCGCGGCGAGGTCGTCGAGATCAAGGCGCTGATCCTGCACCCGATGGAGACCGGCTTCCGGCCCGGTCCCAACGGCCGCATCATTCCGCGCAACATCATCGAGCGCTTCACCGCGACCTGGAACGGTGCCGAGATCTTCGCGATTGAGATGTCGCCCGCGATCGCGGCCAACCCGTTCGTTTCCTTCTTCGCTCGGGCAGACGAGAGCGGCACGGTGATCCTGCGCTGGACCGGCGACGAGGGCTTCGCCGTCGAGGAGCGGGTCGCCATCGCCGTCGAATGAGCGCACGGATCCTTTGCCTCGGCCTGGTGCTGGTCTTCGCCGCGTCCTACGCGATGGCGCAGGTCGGTGGCGAGAAGCGGCGCTCCGGGTATCAGGACATGGGCGAGGCCCTGCAGAAGATGCAGGACGACGACACGGCCAATCCCGGCATGCTGTTCGTCCAGCTTGGCGGCCAGCTCTGGGCGAAGCCGGCGGGCGCCGAAAACAAATCCTGCGCCGACTGTCACGGCGCCGCCGCCAACAGCATGAAGGGCGTGGCGACGCGCTATCCCGCTATCCCGCATGGCGCCGACCGGCCGGTCGATCTCGAGGGCCGCATCAACCTCTGCCGCACCGAGAACCAGAAGGCGGAGCGGCTGCCGCCGGAAAATCGCGACCTGCTGGCGCTCGAAGCCTACGTGGCGCACCAGTCGCGCGGCATGCCCATCGCGCCGCCCTATGGTCCGCTTCTCGACGCGTTTCGCGCGCAGGGCGAGGGGATCTATCGCCGCCGTCAGGGCCAGCTCAATCTTTCCTGCGCGATCTGCCACGACGACAATGCCGGCAAGAAGCTGGCGGGCATTGCCATCCCCGAGGCGCATCCCACCGGCTATCCGATCTATCGCCTTGAATGGCAGACGCTGGGTTCGCTGAAGAGGCGGCTGCGCAATTGCCTGGTCGGCATCCGCGCCGAAGCCTGGCCACTCGATGCGCCCGAATATGTCGCGCTCGAGCTTTATCTGATGGAGCGCGCTAAAGGGCTGCCGCTGGAAACGCCCGCGGTACGACCCTAGACGTCGGTCGCGCCAGGAGGTGAATTTTCTCCCGGCGGCGATCCCGGAAGCTATTCCTGCTGCCAGCGCCCGGCGATTCGACCGACCGTTTCATTGCTGGTGTCGCCGGCGGGACCGTACAGTCTTCACCATGCTCAGCCTCGCCAACACCCTGGCCGCTCATGCGGCGCGCCTGTTTCAGGCGGCCTATCAGGAGCCCGCACTCTGGACCATTTCCACGCACGGGCGCGTGGTGGGTTCGCTGATGTGCGAAGCGGGGAGCTGGCGGATCTCGTGGTTCGATGGCGCCGATCCTCGGCTCGCGAGCTATGGCGGCTGCGTCGACGGGGATCCCGATGCCCTGGCGATCGTGCTCGGCGAACGGCTCGGCGCCCCGGTACGCCTGGAGTCGCTTTCGGTCTAGACTGACGAACCGCCGCCTACGGATATTGAAATCATGGATGCCATCGACAGGAAGATCGTGGCGCTCCTTCAGGAGGATGCGAGCCTTTCGCTTGCGCAGATCGCGCATCGGGTGGGTCTGTCGCAGAGCCCCTGCTGGAAGCGTATCCAGCGGCTGGAAAAGACCGGCGTCATCCTGAAGCGGGTGGCGCTGATCTCGCCCGAGTCGATCGGCATGGGGCTGACCGTGTTCGTGTCGATCGAGACCGGCGATCATTCCTCGGCCTGGCTGGCGAAGTTCGCCAGCACCGTCACCGCCATGCCCGAGGTGATGGAGTTCCATCGCATGGCCGGCGACATCGACTACATGCTGCGCGTCTCGGTGACCGACATGCAGGCCTACGACCAGTTCTACAAGAAGCTGATCGACACGATGCCGCTGAAGAACGTCACCTCGCGCTTCTCGATGGAGCGCGTGAAGTCGACGACGGCCTATCCGATCGCGTCCGACCTCAAGCCCGTCCGTAAGCGGTAGGCCGGGACGGCCGGAACAGCAGGCGGTCGAGCGCGAGGCTGCCCGGGCCGAACTTGGCGAGATAGAGCAGCGCGACCGCCCAGACGCCGTGCGTGTCGAAGGCGTTGGGGTACACGAAGATCTGGATCACCAGGGTCATGCCGAGCAGGGCGAGGGCGGCCGGCCGCGTGAAGAGACCAAGGAAGAGCAGGATCGGCAGGCTGAGTTCCGCGCCAGTTGCCATCCACGAGGCGAGCTCCGGTGGCAGGAGCGGCAGCCTGTATTCCTCGCGAAACAGCGCCAGCGTCGTTCCGCTGGTCCAGCCCTCCAGCTTGAGCAGTCCCGAGCGCAGGAAGATCGTGCCGACCGAGAGGCGCGCGAGCAGGGCCAGCAGTTCATGCGGAATGTTCGCGAGAAGCGCGTCGAGGCGGAGCAGCAAGGCAGTCATGCGGGCAGTCCTTGGAGAATGCGCGAGATCGCGCCCGAGCTGAAAAGCGAGGCAAGCGTGGCGGGAAGGTCAAAGGCATCGGGCGCGTTCGTCATTGCGTCGCCCAGCGTGGCGCCCTCTTCGAGAGCAGCGAGCAGCAGGTCTGCGCCAGGCGGCAGCAGGGTCACGAGGACCTCGTGGTCCGGCCGCGTGACGAGGGCCGTTTCACCGGGGCGGTCCGGGCCGATCCGCCGGACTTCCGCGTCGAACGTATTTGTCGTCCAGATCGACACGATCGGCCACGGCGAGGCGATGACGGTGGCGGCGGGATGCAGGACGAGCCTCGCGGACCCGAGGTCGCCGGCGGCAAGGGCGGCGAGGCGGTCGATCGCGACGGGTGTGGCATCGGCGGCATGGAAGGCCCGCTGGCGCGCCCATTCGAGCCGGGCGACGTCCGGCAGATAGGGCAGATCGGCGGCGGGCTCGAAGGTTTCGAGAAAGTCGGCGAAGTCGCCGCCATACTCGGCGAGGACGGGCGATCGCGGCGGATGCCGCTCGGTGAAGACGAGGGCGGTGGCTTCGAAGAATTCCTCGCCGACCAGGCGGTGAACGACGGGGAATTTCGCCACGAGCGCCGCGACCAGGCTCGCCTTGACGTTGTTGCGATAGACGGCGAAGCGCCGCTCGCGCGAGGGGCCGGCCGTCTCCGCCACGGAAGAGGGCACCCGCAGGCGGGCTGGCAGCAGCGCCTGCGCGAAACCCTCCTGCGTCGCGGCCAGCGGCGACATCTCAGGCTGCGCGAGCATGGACTTCACCGGTCGCGCGCAGCATCGAGTCCGCACGCATCACTTCCGCCTCCAGGACCGGCCAGGCCGGCACGTCGCCGTCCCATTCGATGAGCGTCGGCCGGGGCCCGAGCTTCGCGATGAGCCGGCGATGCAGGTCCCACACTTCGGGGGAAACCGCACGATCGTGTGTGTCGACGATGAGAGGCGCCGTGCCGTCGTCCAGCACGGCATGACCGGCCAGGTG
>JAKFVZ010000012.1 GCA_021732965.1 Reyranella sp. | reverse complement strand
TTCTGGCCGCCGACCCGGTCCACGCCGACTCGGGCCCGACCGGGCGCTGGATGACGCCCGGCGCGGCGGCTGTCGTCGAGATAACGCCCTGCAACGGAGAGCCGGGTGTTTGCGGCACCGTCCGCTTGCTGTGGGACAGTGTCGACGACAGGGGCCGGCCGCGCCTCGACACACAGAACGCCGACACATCCCTGCGCACGCGACCGCTCGTCGGCCTGTCCATCCTGTCGGGATTCGCGCGCACGGCGAACGGCGGATGGGAGGGCCGGATCTACAATCCCGAGGATGGCCAGACCTATCGCGCGACGTTGCGCCGGGTGGGCGCCGATACGCTGACGATCGAAGGCTGCGTGCTGTTCATCTGCCAGAAGCAGGTGTGGCGGAGCGCGGCCGCGCTGGCCGCGGCGCTGCACTGAACCCGGATCAACGCTCGACGCTGATCGACATTGCAAAGATCTCGGTCGCAGCCGGCGCGACCGAGACCATGCCGGGCTTGTCGGCGAAGTCGCCGTCGAACCCCTCGGGGCTGGCATAGCCCTGCCACGGTTCGATACAGACATAGCCGGCGCCCGGTTTGGTCCAGATGCCGAGATGGGGCATGCGCGGGAAGGCAACGCGGATCGCCTCGCCGTAGACGAGGCTGCGGCTCGCCAGCGTGTCGAAGATCAGCGCGCCATCCTCGAACAGACCATCGTCCAGCAGGAGATGGCGGTCGCGCACCGGTGTCGGGAACTGCACCGCGCTCAACAGCCCCTCGACCGGCCGGCGGATCGGCGCGGGCTCGGCGCGTTCAAAGACGATCTCGTGTTCCGCGCGCGGCTTGCCGTAGGGCAAGGGCCAGCGCAGCGCCGGGTGGAAGCCGAACGAGGCCGGCATGACGACAGCGCCGGCGTTGGTGACCTCGGCTTCCATATGCAGCGTCGCGCCGTCGATCCGGTAGGTGACGTCGAGGCGGAATGCGAACGGATAGTGCCGCCGGGCCGCCTCGCTGGCCTCGAGGCGCCACGTGCAGGAAGCCGCGTCGGACCGCACCAGCGCGAAGGTCGACGTGCGGGCGAAACCGTGCTGGCCCATCTCGTAGGCTTGTCCCGCGATCGTGATGCGATCGCCACGAGCGCGGCCGACCATGGGAAACAGCAGCGGCTAGCGACCGGTCCAGAAGGCGGGATTGCCGTCCCACAGCAGGTCGGCGCCGGTCGAGTCCCGCAGGCGCACCAGTTCGGCGCCCGTGGAGGAAATTTCGGCGCTGAGGAACGGGCTGGCAATCGAGACGATGGAGGCCATCCTCCATCCTACAGGAGATGCGCCTCGCGGACGGCATCGTCGATCGACGGCAGGTAGCGGACCTGCGGCCGTCCGGCACCGGCCCGCAGCAGCGCGTGGCGGACCGTCGGCGTGGCGCCCGTGACGTAGACCCTGACGCCATGCCGCGCCGCCTTGCGGCCGGCGCCCGCGATGACGTTCGCCGCGGTCGAATCGACGAAGGGCACGGCGCTGAAGTCGATGACGAAGGCCTTGTGCTGGTCGGCGATGTTGTCGAGCACGGCACCCACGGTCGAGGCCGTGCCGAAGAAGAAGGCGCCGGACAGGCGGTACACGATCACCCGCGGATCGGTGACGAGGTCGGCGGCAAAGGGCGCGCGGGCCGGCTGGGCCACGATGCCGGCCGTGGCGGTCAGGCGCTGGATGAGCAGGATGACGCCGAGCGCCGTGCCGACCACGATGCCTTCCATCAGGTCGCGGAACACGGTGAGCAGGAAGGTCGAGAGCAGCACGACCGCATCGCCGCGCGAGGAGCGCAGCAGGGTCATGAATTCATGCTTCTCGGCCATGTTCCAGGCGACCACCGCCAGCACGCCGGCCAGCGCCGCCAGCGGGATGTAGGCGGCGAGCGGCGCGGCCAGCAGCATGAAGCCCAGCAGGAACACCGAGTGGAGCATGCCTGCGACCGGTCCGCGCGCCCCGGCGCGCACGTTGGTGGCGGTGCGGGCGATCGTGCCGGTGGCGCAGATGCCGCCGAACAGGGACGCCGCGATGTTGGCCACGCCCTGGGCCACCAGCTCGCAGTTCGAGCGATGGCGGCGGCCCGTCATGCCGTCGGCCACCACCGCGGACAGCAGCGACTCGATGGCGCCCAGCAGCGCGAAGGAGACCGCATCCGGCAGCACGGCCAGCATCTTCGCCAGCGACAGGTCGGGCAGGCTGGGCGCGGGCAGCATCGAGGGGATGCCGCCGAAACGGCTGCCGATCGTCTCGATCGGCAGGCCCAGCGCAAAGGTCGCGACCGAGGTGGCCACCACGGCCACCAGCATGCCCGGCCAGTGCGGCCGCAGCTTCCGGAGGCCGAGAATGATGCCGATGGTCACGACGGCCAGGCCGACGGCGGCTGCGTTCACCGTGCCGGCCGCGCCCGCCAGCACTTCGAGTTTGGCGGCGAACTCTCCCGGCTCCTTGCCCTGCAGGGTGAGACCGAACAGGTCCTTGATCTGGCTGGCGAAGATGATGACGGCGATGCCGGTCGTGAACCCGACGGTGACCGGATAGGGGATGAACTTGACGAAGGTGCCGAGCCGGAGCGCGCCGGCCGCCACCAGGAATACGCCGGCCATCAGCGTGGCGAGCAGCATCCCCTCGATCCCGTGGCGCGCGACAGTCGCGGCGACCAGCACGATGAAGGCGCCCGCCGGACCGCCGACCTGGAAGCGGCTGCCGCCCAGCGCCGAGATCAGGAAACCGCCGACGATCGCGGTGAAGAGCCCGCGCTCCGGTGTCGTGCCCGAGGCGATGGCGATGGCCATGGAGAGCGGCAGCGCCACGATCGCCACGGTGAGCCCGGCGACCGCGTCGGCCCGCAGGGATGCGAGCCCGTAGCCCTCGCGCAGCACCGAGACGAGCTTGGGGACGAAGGGCCCGTTGAAGCCCGCTGACAGCGGAGAGGGAATACCGAGCGACATTTCACTAAGTTTCTGTGTTATTACATTATCGAATTGCGTGTCCGAATACAACCCCGACGCAAGTTCCGGACCTGTCGCGAAAAGCAGGCATGTTGTCTGACAACTCGGTCGCGCGTCGCCCGAAACCCATGCATAGTCCGCGCAGGGCCGCGGTTGCAGAACCACAACAGGCCTAGGAGGAAACCATATGAAACGCAGACTGCTGATGGGCGGTATCGCCGCCTCGACTCTCGCGGCACCGTTCGTCCTGAATGCGCAAACACCGCTGACCCTGAACGGCGCCGTCCAGTTCAACGACGACCATGCGTTCAACAAGACGCTGCTGAAGTTCGAAGAGCTGGTGAAGCAGTACTACGGCAAGCCGATCAACTTCGTGCTCCACCGCAACTCGTCTCTGGGGCTCGAGAAGCAGTATTTCGAGTACATGGCCCAGGGCAAGGCGGTGGACTACGCCATCGTCTCGCCCGCCCACATGTCGACCTTCTCCAAGGCCGCGCCGTTCATCGACGCACCGTTCCTGTTCCGCGACCTCGCGCAATGGAACAAGGTGCTCGAACTGGATCTTCTGAAGCCTGTGGCGGCCGAGATCGCGCAGAAGGCCGACGTGATGCTGGTCGGCTATGCCGGCGGCGGCGTCCGCAACATCTTCGTGAACAAGCCGGTGAGCAACCTCGCCGAGATCAAGGGCCTCAAGGTCCGCGTGCAGGGCGCGCCGATCTGGTCCAAGACCTTCGCCGCGGCCGGCATGTCGCCCACGGTCATCGCCTACAACGAGGTCTACAACGCCATCCAGAACAACGTCATCTCGGCCGGCGAGAACGAGGCCGCCGGCGTCGAATCGATGAAGTTCTACGAAGTGGCGCCCAACCTCGCGATGACCGAGCACGCCATCACCATCCGGCCGGTCTGCTTCTCGGGCAAGACCTTCAAGTCGATGCCCAAGGACCTGCAGGACGCGGTCGTCAAGGCGGGCAAGGAAGCCGGCGCCTATGGCCGCAAGGTCGAGAGTTCGGAGGACGAACAGAAGCTCGTCGCGCTGGAAAAGGCCGGCAAGCTGAAGCGCATCCCGTTCAAGGATCGCGCGGAGATGAAGAAGCTGGTCGATCCGGTCATGGCGGCCTACGCCAAGGAGATCGGCGCCGACGGCATCTTCACGCAGATCGTCGCCACCAACTGATCCGTACGCGCAGCGGGGCCCGGGCTCCGCTGCGTCTTTCTTCCGGCCATCAGCCGGATGCGTTCCCAGACAACGGTTCCCGAATGCCCGCCCCTGCCTCGATGCCCGGCCTCTGGCGCCGGTTCACGGCTGCCTATGCCCGGTTCCTGACCGGCCTCCTCGCCTTCTCCGTCGCCATCATCGTCATCCCTGTCACGCTGCAGATGGTCTCGCGCTACACCGCGCTGATCCCGGCCTATATCTGGACCGAGGAAATGGCGCGCTTCCTGTTCATCTGGATGATCATGATCGGCGCCATGATCGGCGTCCGCGAGGCCTCGCACTTCGAGGTCGACGTTTGGCCCGCCCTTCCGCGACGCGGCGAGGCCGCCGTCCGCATCGCCTCCCGGCTCGGCATCCTGGCTTTCGCGCTGGTCTTCGTGGTGGGCGGCATCGAGTTCACGCGGTTTGCCTGGCACCGCACCTCGGAGCTCGCCGACCTGCCGCTCTGGATGATCCACATCGCCTGGCCGGTCGCGGCCGTGACCTGGATCGTCTTCCTGGGCGAGCAGTTCTACGACGAGTTCCGAATTCTCCTCGGCTGGAGCCCGACATGACCGGCGCGCTTTTCTCGGCCGGCGAGGCGGCCTCGATCCTGTTCGGCTGCTTCTTCGTGCTGCTGGTGCTGCGCGTGCCGGTGGCCTTCGCGCTGGGGCTCGCCTGCCTGCCGCTGTTCTATCTCGAGCCGCGCCTGGGCACGATGATGCTCGCGCAGGAAACCTTCAATGCCTACAACTCCTTCATCCTGCTGGCGGTGCCGTTCTTCCTGCTGACGGCGAACCTCATGAGCGTGGGCGGCATCACGGATCGGCTGGTGGCGCTGTCGCGTGCCATCGTCGGCAGCTTCCCGGGCTCGCTGGCGCAGATCAACGTGGTGCTCTCGGTGTTCTTCGCCGGCATCTCCGGCTCCTCGACCGCCGATGCCGCCAGCCAGAGCAAGATCTTCATCGATGCCCAGACCCGCG
>JAKFVZ010000069.1 GCA_021732965.1 Reyranella sp. | reverse complement strand
CGAACTCACCGGTATTCCGCCCATGACGGCGGGCGCCGCGCGCATCCGCGTGACCTTCGCCGTCGATGCCGACGGGCTGCTGACGGTCTCGGCGGAGGAGGGCACCACCGGCGTGGCGCAGCGGGTAGAAGTGAAGCCGTCCTATGGGCTGAGCCACGAGGACATGGCCGACATGCTGTACGACAGCATGGACAATGCCGAGGCCGACATGAACCTGCGCCTTCTCACCGAGGCGCGGGTCGAGGCGCGGCGGGGCCTTCTGGCGCTGGACGCGGCGCTCGCAAAAGACGGCGGCCTGCTGTCGAGCGAGGAGCGCGCCGGTATCGATGAGGCGCGGGCGCGGCTGGAAACGGCGATGGTCGGCGAAAGCCGGGACGAGATCAATGCGGCGGCCGAGGCGCTCGAAGCGCTTTCCAAGCCCTTCGCGGAGCGGCGCATGGACCGCGGCATCCGCGAGGCGCTGTCGGGCCTGTCGGTGGGCGAACTTGATAGCCGGGTCGGCTAGTAATCGGAGCGAGAGCCAAGAGATGCCGAAGATGACGTTCATTCTGCGGGACGGGACGCGCAAGGAAGTCGATGCGCCGCTCGGTCTCTCCGTGCTGGAGATCGCACACCGCAACCACGTCGACATCGAGGGAGCCTGCGAAGGTTCGCTCGCCTGCTCGACCTGCCACGTCGTGGTGGAGACCGGCTGGTTCGACAAGCTCGGCCCGGCCAGCGACGACGAGGAAGACATGCTCGACCTCGCATTCGGCCTGACGCACACGTCTCGCCTGGGATGCCAGATCCGCATCACCGAGGCGCTCGACGGGCTGGTGGTGAAGCTGCCCGCCGCCACGCGCAACATGATGGTCGACAAGTAGGAGACGCCGATGGCCCGCAAGCTGCGCTGGACCGACGTGCGGGATATCGCGATCGAACTCGAGGAGCGCCATCCCGACGTCGACAACGTCAACCTGCGCTTCACCGACCTGCATCGATGGGTGATGGAGTTGCCGGATTTCGAGGACGACGCGTCCCGCTCCAACGAGAAGATTCTCGAAGCGATCCAGGCCGCCTGGATCGACGAACGGGACTAGGGTCTCTCCGAGTAGCCTCGGATCATACCACCAACCTCATGCTGAGGAGGCCCGAAGGGCCGTCTCGAAGCATGGGCACGAGCACCACGTTTGTTGCCCATCCTTCGAGACGCGCCGCTTCGCGGCGCTCCTCAGGATGAGGCGAGTGTTTGATTTATCTGCATCGGAAAGACTCTAGCCGCGGGCTTCGCCTGACGCCGTAATTTGGCCGGAAATATGGGCGACAGATACATGATCCGGGAGGGGTCCCCATCATGATCGCGACGAGAGTTCGTCCACTGCTGCTGCCGCTCGTGCTGGCCGCAGGGCTGGGCGCTTGCGCGTCCAATGCCGTCCAGCCCGGCATCGTGAGTTCGAGTGCGCCGATCGCCGGGACGCCCGTCGCGGGGCAACCGCCGGGCGCGCCTGCACAGGTTGCCTACGCCGTTCCGATGGGCGCCGGCCGTGTCGTTTCCATTCGCGAGGTCGGTCTGGCCGGCGCCGGCGGTCCGGGCAACGGCAACGGGGCGCTGATGGGCGGCCTGCTGGGTGCGGGTGTCGGAGCCACCATCGGGGGAATCACCAGCCAGACGGTGGGCGGTGGCCTGGTCGGGCTGCTCCTGGGTGCCGTGGGCGGCGCGATCGCCGGGACGATCGCGGACGGCCAGCGGAGCGGCGGTCGCGGCATCGAGGTGACGGTCCAGCGTGACGACGGGCAGAGCGTGACCGTGGCCCAGCGCGACGACGGGGACGTCCAGCTCGGCGACCGCGTACAGATCGTGCAGGATGGTCGGGGTGTGGCGAAGGTCGTTCGCGACGCGGCGCGGAACCCGGACTGAAGACTGTCGTTTGACTGGATCGAGAGTGCGAAAGGTTTCCCTTCAGATGTTCGGCAAGTGGTTCCTCGGCCTGCTGGTTCCCGCGGTTCTGGCGACCGGCCTCAGCGCCTGCAACGGCACCAGCGGCGGCGTCCAGCCGGGTGTCGTCAATACATCCTCGCAGGGCGCGAGCTATCGCGGCGAGAACGGACGCGTCGTTTCCATCCGTGAGGTTCCTGTGCGCGGCAGCCGCGGCTCGGGCATGAGCGACGGCACCCTGATCGGCGGCGGTATCGGCGCGGCCGGCGGCGCAGTGGCCGGTGGAGCCATCACCAATTCGGTGGGCGGCGCGGTGGTCGGCGGCCTGCTGGGCGCGGTTGCGGGTGGCATTGCCGGCACGGCCATCGACCAGAATTCCACCCGCCGCGGGATCGAGGTGACGGTCCAGCGCGACGACGGCCAGCGCGTGACGGTGGCGCAGTACGACGACGGCGACATCCAGATGGGCGACCGGGTTTCGATCGTCTACGACCGCAACGGCGTCGCCAAGGTCGTTCGCGACACGGGCTACCGCCGCGACTAGCCGGCCCCGGGCAGCGCTGGCGGCGGCAGGAGGCGAGGCTTATATAGGCCCCGCCATGAGCCGCAATTCCCTCGGAATCGACAAGACGCCCGGCGACACCCGTGTGGTGGTCGCCATGTCGGGCGGCGTCGATTCGTCGGTAACGGCGGCACTGCTCAAGGAGCAGGGCTACGACGTCGTGGGCGTCACCCTGCAGCTCTACGATCATGGTGTCGCGATCGGGAAGTCGGGAGCCTGCTGCGCCGGCCAGGACATCCAGGATGCGCGTCAGGTGGCGGAGCGACTCGCGATCCCGCACTACGTTCTCGACTACGAGAGCCGCTTCCGCGCCGAGGTGATGGACTCCTTCGCCGATGCCTATGCGCGCGGCGAGACGCCGGTGCCGTGCATCGCCTGCAATCGAACGGTGAAGTTCCGCGACCTGCTGAAGACCGCGCGCGAGCTCGGCGCCGAGGCGCTGGCGACGGGTCACTATGTCCGGCGCGTGATGGGAGAGGCGGGGCCCGAACTGCATCGTGGCGCCGACCCGGCGCGCGACCAGAGCTATTTCCTGTTCGGCACGACGCGCGAGCAGCTCGACTTCCTGCGCTTCCCGCTGGGCGACCTGCCCAAGAGCGAGACGCGGGCCCTGGCCAGCCGCTTCGATCTCACGGTTGCCGACAAGCCCGACAGTCAGGACATCTGCTTCGTGCCCAACGGCAACTATGCGTCGGTCGTCCAGAAGCTGCGACCGGAGGCGGTGGAGCCCGGTGAGATCGTCGACATGGCGGGCAACGTGGTCGGCCGTCACGAAGGCATCGTGCGCTACACGGTCGGCCAGCGCCGCGGACTGGCGCTGGGCGGGCGCGACGGCACCGACAACGATCCGCTCTACGTCGTGCGCCTGGAACCGGAGGCACGCCGTGTCGTCGTCGGCCCGCGCGCCGCGCTCGGGCGCGAGGCGATCACGCTGTACGACGTGAACTGGCTGGACGGTCTCCACACCGGCAGCCTGCCGGTGCAGGTCCGCGTGAGGTCGAGCCAGGCCTTGCGGCCGGCCGAAATCGAACTGACGGGCGAGGGCGCCGTAGTGCGCTTTCTCGAGCCCGAGATCGGCGTGTCGCCGGGGCAGGCCTGCGTGGTCTATGACCGGTCGACCGGCAGCCGTGTGCTGGGCGGCGGATTCATCCGGCGATTGACCTGACTCCGTCATCGCGGAGTAACGCCCCAGCCGGATAAAGCCGCCATGACTCATGACGGCTCCCAAAGACCCTTCTCGCGCCGCGACTCGCTGGCGGCGCTCCTCCTGGCTTTCTCGACGCCGCTCGCGGCACGGGCGGAGGGCTATCCCGCCAAGCCGGTCCGGCTCGTCATTCCGTATCCCCCGGGCGGCGGCACCGACATCACAGGACGGGCGATGGCCCAGCGCCTTGCCGAGACGCTGGGTCAAACGGTCGTCATCGAGAACAAGCCGGGCGCCACCGGCATGATCGGTGCGGCGGGTGTCGCGAAGAGTCCCGCGGACGGTTACACGGTGCTCTTCGGCGCGGCGAGCGAGATGGCCATCAACGCCAGCCTGTTCAAGAACATGACCTACGATCCGCGCACCGACTTCGAGCCGGTGATGCTGGTCGCGACCTTTCCGCTGGTCTTCGTCGCGCCGGCCTCGTCATCACGGTCGCTTGCGACGTTGATCGAGGCCGCAAAGGCGAAGCCGGATTCGGTGAGCTACGGGTCAATCGGCAGCGGCAGTCCCCAGCACCTCGCGGCCGAGCTTCTCTCCAGCATGGCGCAGGCGAAACTGGTCCACATTCCCTACAAGGGATCGGGGCCGCTGGTGCAGGATGCAGTCGGCGGGCACATCGACATGGCCGTGAGCAGCGTGCCGGCGGCGGTGCCGCTGGTCCGCTCGGGCAAGCTGCGTGCCCTCGCCGTGACTTCGTCGCAGAGATCCGATGCGATGCCCGACGTGCCGACGATGGCCGAACTGGGCTTCGCCGGCTACGAGTTCAACACATGGGTCGGCGTGGCCGTGCCGAAGGGCACGCCGCGCGACATCGTGGATCGCCTGCGGAGCGGGCTGGTGGCGGCGCTGGCGGCCGCCGACGTGCAGGCAGCGCTCCGCGACCAGGGGGCGATGCCCGTCGGTTCCACGCCGGAGCAGTTCCGCCAGTTCGTGCAGGACGAAGTGGCCAAGAGCGACCGCATCGTTTCGCAGGCAGGCATCAATCCGGAATGACGATTGGCCGGCTGCGGACATGGTCTATCATGGCTTGATGAACCCTCCGCGCCGCCGCCGGGCGATCCTCATCATCTGCGACGGCCTCGGCGCCGAATGGATCTCCGAAGTCCGAACACCGACGCTCGCGCGCCTGCTGGCAAATCATCTTCGTGCCGGCGACCATCGCGCCGTCTTTCCGTCGGTGACCCGCGTTTCCGCCGCCTCGATCGCGACCGGCTGCTTCCCGGGCCGACACGGCCTGGAGGGCAACCAGATGGCGCTGGTCGAGGACGGGCGCATCGTCGTCCACAACGTCGGCGCACTGTCCTTCCGGCAGACCATGCGCCGCGTGACTGGCCGGACCTTGCGGGTGCCGACGATGGCGGAGCGGCTGGCGAGCTCGGGCGGCCAGATCGCCTATTCGAACGTCTCGCCCGGCGCGGCCTATTTCCTCGATCCCGATAATTTCGGGACCGTCCTGCAT
>JAKFVZ010000397.1 GCA_021732965.1 Reyranella sp. | reverse complement strand
GGGTACCGATCCGGCCCTGTGGTGGCCGCCCGCCGAAAAGGACTGGCTGAAGCACGCACGCTCCGACGTGACGAAGGGTCTGGCGGGTGTCGAGATCCAGCATGACGATCCCGACGGCGCCGCCGCCTCCTGGTCGAGGATCCTCAACCGGCCGGCGGTCGACAACATCATCCGGCTCGACGGATCGCAGATTCGCTTCGTGCCGGCCGTCGATGGACGCGGACCGGGCGTCTCGGCCTACGACGTGACCGTCGTCGATCGCGAGCGCGTGCTGGCGGCGGCCGAGAAACGCGGCCGCAAGCTGGGCCCGGCTCAGGTCGAGGTCTGCGGTTGCCGCATCAACCTGGTGTGAGTGCGCGAGACCAGGAACAGCAGGACGGCGAGATTGGCGATATTGAACGCCATCCCGACGGCGAAGGCGGGCAGGTAGCCCGCGTAGGCATCGTAGAGGAAGCCCGCGCCCCAGCCGCCTGTCGCCATGCCCAGCAGGCCGGCGAAGAGGACGGTGGGGATGCGCCAGTTGGCTTCCTCGACGGGATAGTATTCGCGCACGACGATGACGTAGGCGGGCAGCAGCCCTGACAGCCCGATGCCGAAGAGCGCGGATACGGCGAACAGCGCTGCCTGGTCCCTGGTGAGCAGGAAGCCGGCGAGGGCGGTTGCCTGGACCAGCGAACTCCACAGCAGGGTCTGCAGGCCGCCGATTCGGTCGGCGACCCAGCCCCAGAACTGACGTGCCAGGAAGGCGCAACCCAGCAGCACCGAGAGCATCGCGGCGCCGTATTGCGGCGTCATGCCGAGATCGCTGCAGAAGGCCGGCACGTGGTGCATCGGCACCGCCATGGGCACGCAGCAGCAGAACACGGCGAGCATCAGCAGGGCCATGAGCCGGTTGCGCGGCATGCCGAGCACGTCGCCGCTCGTCTGCGGTCGGTCCGTCGCGCCGATCGCCGCCGCCGATTCCTCGGGCGGTGGATGGAGGAAGATGACGGTGAGCGCCACGACGGCGACGACGGTGAGGATGGCGAATGCGACCATCGTCCAGCGCCAGCCGATCGTATCGACGCCGAGCTGCAGGAGCGGCGGCCAGATCGCGCCGGCGACGGCCTGCCCGGACGAGATCAACGCCACTGCCGCGCCGCGGCGGCGTTCGAACCAGCGGCTCACATAGGTGATGAGGGGCGAGAACATGCAGGCCGTGCCGAACAGGCCCATCAGCACGCCGTGCCCGGCATAGAGTTCGAAGATGCCGCCCGACGAGGAGAGGATCAGGCCGGCGCCTACCATGGTGCCGCCGAAGATCACCACGCGGCGTACGCCGAGCTTGCCGGCCAGCCATCCCGCTACGATGCCGCCGAACGCCGCGCCGATATAGACCACGGAGCCGGCGCCGGCCGGTCCCGAGCGCGACGTCCCGAGTTCCGCCGCGATCGGCTTCATGGCGACGACGGACACCAGGGGAGCGCCGTAGCAGAGCGTCAGGATGGCGAGCGCCGCCGATGCCGTGATCCAGGCGGTGCGGCTGTC
Source organism: Reyranella sp. (assembly GCA_021732965.1). Taxonomy (GTDB): domain Bacteria; phylum Pseudomonadota; class Alphaproteobacteria; order Reyranellales; family Reyranellaceae; genus Reyranella. The sequence goes on along the minus strand of JAKFVZ010000397.1, from coordinate 3,617 downwards.
GAGCAGGGCGGCGTTGGTCATAGTTTCTCGGCCTCCAGGGCCAGGCGCCGCGCGAGATCGGGTGAGAGGAGTTTGCCCAGCTCGGCATGCGCCTGTCGCCACGAAAGCAGCGCGGCCTCCAGGCGCCGGGCGCCCGTCTCGGTGAGCCAGACCATCCGTTTGCGCTGGTCGCCCTCGGCGACGGCGATCTCCACCAGCCCCACGGATTCGAGCGTGCGCAAGGTGCGCGACAGCGTCGACTGGTCGAGGCCCATGCGGTGGGCCAGCGCGGTGATCGTATCGTCGGCCGCCGAGGCGATCTCCGCCATTAGCCCGAACTGCGCAAAGGAGACGCCGGCGCCTCCCATGCGTTGCTCGATGAACTGCGTGATGCGGCGCGCCGCCTGCCGGGCGTTCCAGCCGGCGCAGGATTCCAGGGCGGACCGCGCATCGGCGCGCAGGGATTTGGGGGATTGAGTCTTGCGTGGCTTCATAATATGTATCTACATTAATTGTATATGCATGTATTGGCAATGACCGGACCTCGCTGATGCCGATTTTCGACCTGCCGGATGGCAAAAGGCTCAGCTATCGCGAGGAGGGGAGTGGCCCGCCTCTCGTGCTGGTGCACGGCTCGCCGGGCGATAGCCGCTCCTGGGGCCGCGTCTCGCCCCACCTTCGCGACCGCTTCCGTGTGCTGGCCGTCGATCTGCCGGGCTATGGCGGCTCCGACGGCGTGCCGGATGAGCCGGTCGGCCGCGCCGCCCTCATGGGCGCGGCGGTGGCGCGTCTTGCGGAGAGCGCCGGCAGCCCCGTCCGTCTGGCCGGGCACTCCTTCGGCGGTGTCGTCGCGATGCAGGCGGCGTTGCAGGCCACGCACGGAACGATCGAGAGGCTGATCTTGTTCGAGCCGGTCTTCTTCCGGGCGCTCCAGATCGTCAAGGACAGCCAGGCGCTCGATCCGGCCGTCACGCATTTCGAGGCCTATGTGAGCCGCGCCCTGGAAGGTGAACCCGGGGTCGTCCGGCTGATGATCGACTACTGGTTCGGAGACGGGGCCTATGCCCGCATGCCCGACCCGGTCCGCGCCTATCTCGACGCGAACGCGCCGCGCAATGCGCTCGACGTGCGCAGCGCCTTCAACGACATCGCGACGCGGGAGCAGCTCGCGGCGTTCGCTTCGCCTGCCCGGGTGGTCTGCGGAGACCGAAGCCCGGAGGTCGTGCGGGCGATCGGCCGTGCCCTGCTGCAGCTTCTGCCCAACGCCCGTCTGGAAGCGCTTGCCGGTGCCAACCACGGCATGCTGGATAGCCATCCCGAAGCGGTCGCCAGGCTGATCGCCGGCTGAGGATCAATGCTGCGCATCACGCCGTTCGTCATGGGCCACCTGGTCGCCGCGCTGCTGGTGGGCGCGGGAGCGGGCGCCTTCCTCGCGGCGGAGGCAATGCTGATCGGCGGCCTTGGAATGCTGGCCGGGGCGGTGGTGAGTTCGCTGGTGTGCCAGTGGAAGCCGGGAGTCGAGGCGCCGGCCTGGCAACTCTGGGCCATCGCCGTCATCGCCAACCCGATCTTCCTGGCAGCGCTCGTCTTCATGTCCCTCGACTGGAAGTGTGTCGTGGGCGTCCAGCGCGGGTGGGGCTGTATGGCGGCGGCCATGGCGATCGTCGCCACGGCCCTGTGTTTCCTGCCGCCGGTGGGCGGCCTGCTCTGGCGTCGCTGGAAGCGCTACCGGGCGCGTCCGCGTTAGGCCGCGAGCGTCTTGGCGAGGCGGCCGCGGATCATCTCCTCGGCCTCGCTGACGATGCGCTCGACCAGTTCCTTGCAGGACGGGATGTCGTTGATCAGGCCCATGCAGGTGCCGGCCGACCAGATGCCGTGTTCCATGTCGCCGGTTTCGTAGACCACCTTGCCCTTGGCGCCGGCGACGATCGGACCGATCTCCTGGATGGTCTTGCCCTCGCCTTCCATCTCGATCGTCTTCTTGGCGATGCTGTTGCCGTAGACGCGGCTGGTGTTGCGCATGGTGCGCAGGATCAGCGACGTGCTGCGCTCGTCAGAGGAGACGATCTTCTCCTTCACGTTCTGGTGGATCGGCGCTTCCTTGGTCGCCATGAAGCGGGTGCCCATGTTGACGCCCTCGCAGCCCAGGGCCAGCGCGGCCACGAGGCCGCGCGCGTCGGCGAAGCCGCCCGAGGCGATCATCGGGATCTTGATGACGTTGGCGGCGGCCGGCAGCAGCACGAGGTTGGGCACGTCGTCCTCGCCGGGATGGCCTGCACACTCGAAGCCGTCCATCGAGATCGCATCGACGCCGGCCTTTTCCGCCGAGATACCGTGGCGGACAGCAGTGCACTTGTGGATCACCTTGACGCCCGCTTCCTTGAGCTTGGGCAGGAAGGGCTTGGGATTGTTGCCCGCCGTCTCGACGATCTTGATGCCGGAATCGATGATGGCGTCGATGTACTCGCCATAGGGGCGCGGCACGAGAGTCGGCAGGATGGTGAGGTTCACGCCGAACGGCTGGTCCGTCATCTCGCGGCAGCGCTTGATCTCCTTGCGGAGATCCTCGGGCGTCGGCTGCGTGAGGCCGGTCAGGATGCCGAGCGCACCGGCGTTCGAGACGGCCGAGGCGAGTTCGGCGCGGCCGACCCATTGCATGCCACCCTGCACGATCGGGTGCTTGATGCCGAACATCTCGGTGAAGCGCGTCTTGATCATATGGACTTTTCCCCCTGGGTAAGTTCCCCAAGCATTAGCGAACCGGAACGCCGGGGGCCAGCCCACGGATCGCACCGTGGACATACCGTCCGCGATGCGGATCAGGGGCGGTCGATGAAGGAAATCGTGTCGTCCAGGGAGGGCGCGCGCTTGCGCAGCAGCTCCGAGAAGGACCCGACGATGTCGATGTGATCGACCTCGGGATAGAGCTTGAGCTCGGCCGTGCTGCCGGCCTTGCGCCAGGCCGCAGCCAGCCGTTCGCTGTTGAACGGCTTCACCGTCGTATCGGTCGTGCCGTGCAGCAGGAGGATCGGCGGCAGCGGCGCGCGGGCGTAGGTGATGGGCTGTGTCTCGCGGCGGTCGGGGCCGCCGAAAATCTCCTGCAGCCGCCGCGACGTCAGCGGGAGGAAATCGTAGGGGCCGGCGATACCGATGCCGCCCGGCAGTTTCATGCGGTCGACACCGGCGGTCGCAAGATAGGGCGTGTTGGCTACCATCATGATGGCGATGTAGGCGCCCGCCGAATGGCCGGCGACGAACAGCTTCTCGGTGCCGACCTTGCGTGCGGCCCATGCCGTTGCCGCCGCGCCGTCGTCGAGGAAGGTCGGGTAACGCACCTCGGGATAGACCCGGTAGTCGGGAATGATCGTCGTGATGCCACGCGCGGCCAGTGCCTGGCCGACGAACAGGTAATCGCCCTTGGCGCCCGAATCCCAGGAACCGCCGTAGAAGAAGATCACCGATTTGCCGTCGGCGCGCGGCTGGTCGGGCGTGTAGACGTCGAGCTTCTGGCGCGGAAGGCTGCCGTAGGGAATGTCGGTTTCGAGCCTGTAGCCCTGGCGCGAGACGGTCGTGTTCAGGAGGGCGGCGGGAGAGCATCCACCGAGCAGGCCGAGAACGCTGGCGATGAGGCCTCGGCG
>JAKFVZ010000379.1 GCA_021732965.1 Reyranella sp. | reverse complement strand
TGCATGGTGGCCAGCGCCGCACCACCGGCGCGCAGTGCGCGACGGTGGTGCGGCGCGGCCACATGCCGTGCAGGAAACTCGTGATGGCCGCCGGCTTGCCCGCGAGCGTGCGCAGCGCGTTGCCATCGCGGCCGTGGATCGGCCGCGGGCAGGTGAGGCCGCGCGCGGCGAGGTGATCCATCAGGCCGAGGAATAACGGCAGGTCGCCCGGATCGACGCGCTTCTCGTAGAGCGTGACGATGTACTGGCCCGACCCATTCCGACCACCTGTCGTGGTCAGCAGAAAGTTCGTGTTCTCGACGCCCTCGGCGATTCCCTTGAAGGAATCGGCCTGGCCGATGTCGTATTCGGCGAGAAAGGCTTCGAGCTCGGTGTCGCCGACTTCCGTGTAGACCGCCACGTCAGGCCACCAGCGCGCGCGGCAGCTTGAATACGACGCTCTCCTCGGTCGTGCGCACTTCCTCGACGGTGACCTCGTAGCGGGTGCGGCAGGCCTCGATCAGCTCGTCGACCAGCAGCTCGGGCGCCGAGGCGCCGGCGGTGATGCCGAGGCGGCGGGCATCGCCCAGCCACTCCCAGTCCATGTCCACGGCGCGCTGCACGAGCCGCGACTTCGCGCAGCCGTAGTTGGCGGCAACCTCGACCAGCCGCATCGAGTTCGACGAATTGGGCGCGCCGATCACCACCATCGCGTCGCAGCGTTCGGCGATCGCCTTGACCGCCGCCTGCCGGTTGGTGGTCGCGTAGCAGATGTCTTCCATCTTCGGTCCCTGGATCGACGGGAACCGGCGGCGCAAGGCGGCGACGATGCCGGTCGTGTCGTCGACCGACAGGGTCGTCTGGGTGGCATAGGCGAGATTGTCCGGGTCGGCGACGGCGAGCGTCTCCGCCTGCGCCGCGTCCTCGACCAGCACCACCTTGCCCGGCGGCAGCTGGCCCATCGTGCCGATCACCTCGGGATGGCCGGCATGGCCGATCAGGATGACCGTGCGGCCCGACTGGGCGTGCCGCTCGGCCTCGCGATGGACCTTGGAGACCAGCGGGCAGGTCGCATCGACGTACAGCAGGTTGCGGCGGGTGGCCTCGGCCGGCACCGATTTCGGCACGCCGTGCGCGGAAAACACCACGGGCCGGTCGTCCGGCACTTCATCCAGCTCGTCGACGAAGATCGCACCCTGGGCTTCGAGGTTCTCGACCACGAAGCGGTTGTGAACGATCTCATGGCGGACATAGACCGGCCGGCCATAGCGTTCGAGCGCGCGCTCCACGATCTGGATGGCGCGGTCGACACCGGCGCAGAAGCCGCGCGGACTGGCGAGCAGGATCGTGAGCGGCTTCTTTTGGGCAATCATGAAAATCGTTCAGCGGGATGAAGACCCGCTCGCTTGCGGGCCTGCGGACCATTGCCTAGAGTCCGTGCAGTACGGATTTGGCGCGGCACCGTAACAAAGCCGCCGCAACGGGGAAAGCAACATGACCGAGCCGGTTGTCGCGGCCAAGGCGCCTGCGAAGGTCGCTCTCGAGGCGGGGAAGGACTATTGGTGGTGCTCCTGCGGGCTGAGCAAGGCCCAGCCCTTCTGCGACGGCAGTCACAAGGGCAGCGGCCTCGCGCCGATGAAGTATGGCGTCGAGAAGAGCGGCGACTACTGGCTCTGCGCCTGCAAGCACTCGTCCAAGAAGCCGTTGTGCGACGGCGCCCACAAGACATTGGCATGACCCGTAAGATGTATCTGCGTATTGCACCCGTTGCGCTGGCCACCCTTCTTCTCGCTGCCTGCGGCGGCAGCAAGGACGATGACGCGTCGACCGTCTATTGCCCGGTCCCCTTCACCGTCCAGAGTGCCGGCCGCCTGACCCATTTCAAGGATGGGCCGGGCCGCGATCCGCGCGACGTCGAGTACGAGGCGGCGCTGAACGGCGTGGGTGCCAAGTGCACGCTGCGGCGCAATCAGATGGAAGTGAACGTGCTCATGCGCGTCGCGGTGAGCGCCGGTCCGTCGGTCGTCCCGGGCCAGACCCGCGTGCCGTACTTCGTGCGCGTGCTCGGCCCCTCGGGTCAGGTCGTCCAGGGCCAGGATTTCACCGCCGACTTCAAGCTCTCGGGCTCCAATCCGCGCGGCCAGTCGCAGGAAGACCTCGTGCTCAACCTGCCGTTCAGCCAGATATCGGAACTCGGCGGTTACCGGATTGCCGTCGGCCTGAAGCCGTCGCGCGAGGAACTCGACTACAATCGGCAGATGGGCCGCTGATGAGCGCCTATGCCGACAGGCTCGAAGCACTGGTCGCCGAAGCGGCCGACCGCTGCACGACCTGCGGCAAGTGCTTCGAGGCATGCCCAACGGCGCGCGAAAGCGGGCTCGACATGGGCCAGGCCGTGCAGCGGGTCGGCGAACTCGTCTCGCTGACGCGCGACGGCGGCGCCGCGGCGCCGCTGCTCGACAAGTGGCTGAGCGCCTGCGACGGCAGCGCGCGCTGTACCGCCGCCTGTCCCGAGGAGATCAACGTCCGCCAGTGGGTGACCATCGCCAAGATGAAGTCGCTGCAGGCGACGCGGCCGGTGCAGGAGGGGGCGGCCAATGCCGCCGGTCGTTTCCGCCACATGGCGCAGGCCGTGCGGCTGCTGGCCAGCATGCAGCTTCCGTCCGAGACGCTGAAGAAGATCCTGGCGCCGGCCGAGCGCCGCACCGCCGACGTGCTCTTCTATACGGGCTGCAACGTGCTGCGCACGCCGCACATCGTGCTGAACGTCATGGACATCCTCGACGCGCTGGAGCTCGACTTCGACGTGGTCGGCGGCACGGCGCATTGCTGCGGCGTCTATCAGTTCCAGGAAGCCGATCTCCCGACCTACGAGCGTATGGGGCATCGCACGTTTCAGCGCTTCGGCCAGTCGGGCGCCTCCAAGGTGCTGACCTGGTGCCCGACCTGCACCAAGAATTTCGACGAGCTGGAGAAGGACGTCGAGGAGCCGTCGTTCGACCTGGGCCACGTCAGCGAATTCCTCGCCGCCAACCTCGACGCGCTCAAGGCGCGCTTCACCGCGGAGCAGCCGAAGCGCCGCGTCGTGATCCACGAGCATCTCGGCATCGGCGCCACGGTCGAGAGCGTCCGCAACCTGCTGCGCGCCGTGCCCAATCTCGAACTGATCGAGCTGCCCCAGGATTCCGGCTTCTCCTACGCCTGCGGCGGCCAGGCCGCGAAGTTCAAGGCGCGCGAGCAGGCGATCCATCGCGACCTGGTGATGGGCGCGGTGGAGGCCGGCGCCGACACGATCGTCACCATGTACCATTCCTGCCATCGCGCTCTCTCCGGCGCCGAGGCGATCTATCCGTCGCTCAAGGTCGTGAACTTCACCGACGTGCTGGCCGAGGCGCTGGGACGCGGCGGCCATCCCGACTACTACCAGCTCTACAAGCGCGGCGGCGCGATGGACGAGGCCGTGAAGGCTGCGCGCGGCTTCCTCGAGAACAACGGCGTGCGCATCGACGAGAACGCCGTGAAATCGCTCACCGCCGACATCTTCAACGAAACCGGCGTCGGCGGCCCGCGCGAGGCCTTCACCGAAGCCTTCACCGCGCTGGCCCGCGAGGGCTGAGGGCGGCGGAAAAAGGGGCCGATCCTTGAAATCCGGCCCTTTTTGACTACCCTATTGTCCATGAACGCCATGCTCATGAAAGAGCTGTCGAAACTTAGCATCGATGAACGTCGGGCGCTGATCGATGATCTGTGGGACAGTATCGACAGTGAACTTGCCGCTGCGCCGATTTCCGATGAGGTCGGAGCGTTGCTTGACCGGCGCGCCGCAGCTCTGGCGAGCAATCCCAACCAGACGAAGTTCACGCTTCAGGAAATCGCCGAGCGCCGTAACGTCAAGCTATGACCCTTGCGGTCGTCTATACGAGCGAGGCGGCCGCCGACATCGACGCTGCATTCGAATGGCTTGCTGATCGGACGACCGACGCGGCACGTGATTTTCTTCTGTCCATCCGTCGCGCCGAACTGCACCTGGAGCGAAATCCAGCTATCTATCGCATCGTCCGAAATGGACCCAGTGGGGAGATCCGGCGGCTCAATCTCCGGCCGTTCCGCAATCAACTGTACTTTCAGATTTTCGACACTGAGGTGATCGTGATTGCCTGTCTTCACGCGCATAGATCGCCACGTGCTCATGCAAGAGTCTTGTCCGATCGAGGTTAGGCCAGAGAAGGAATCGCGATGACGACCGACATCTGGCTCTTCTCCTACGGCACGCTGCAGCAGGACGACGTGCAGCTTGCGACCTTCGGCCGGCTGCTCGAAGGCCGAGTCGATGCCTTGACTGGCCATGCGACGTCGCTGTTCGAGATCAAGGACGCCGAGGTCGTGAAGACCAGCGGCAAGACCCATCATTTCATGGCGCGGCCGACCGGCAATCCCGCCGACGAGGTGCCGGGCGTCGTGTTCAGGATCACGGCGGCGGAACTCGCCGCCGCCGACACCTACGAGGTCTCGGACTACAAGCGCGTCGCGGTGCGCCTGAAGTCCGGCCTCGAAGCCTTCGTTTACGTCGGGGCCTGATCCGCCGATTTAACGTTCCGGAACGGCCAACACCGCCCACGCCGCGTCCGCGAAGAACGTTACATGGTCGGAGAGGGGGCCTTCGAAGCGGCCGTAGACCTTGTAGGTCGCGGGCTGCATCACGGTGCCGATCGCCGAGGCCGCGGCCAGGTCGGGGTCGCGCGACGGGATCTCGCCCGCCGTCATCGCGTCGATGATGACCGCTCGCACGACGTCGACCGGGTTGGGCGTGCCGTCGGGGACCATTGCCAGGAAGAGATGCTGGGTGAGCAGGTGATACGCGAACAGGGACCAGTCCCTGTCCGCCCATTCACAGTAGCAGCGCACGATGGCGTCGATCTTCTGCCGCAGGCCGTCGGCGGGCCGGTGGGCCTCGATCAGCGCCTCGGCCAGGGCCCGGTGGTGGCCAAGGAAGATGTCGAGGGCGAGCTTCTCCTTGCTGGGGAAGTAACGATAGATCGTGCCCTCGGCGATCGAGGCCGCCATGGCGATTTCCCGGGTCGTGGTCTCGGCGACGCCGCGCGCGACGAACAAGGTGAGTGCGGCGCGCTCTACGCGGGCCTTGGTTTCTTCCGGCTTTGCCCATACCGAACAGTCTATGAG
>JAKFVZ010000377.1 GCA_021732965.1 Reyranella sp. | reverse complement strand
ACGCGGCTTCGCTGCAGAGATAGACGCCAAGCGCCGCCACCTCCTCCGACGAGGTGAAGCGCTGGATCAGCGTGGTCGGCCGGAAGTCGCGCAGGAAGCCCGCCTCGATCTCCGCGACGCTCACGCCCGTGGCCGCGGCGCGCTCGGCGCGCATGCGGTCGGTATTCTCGGTGTGGGTCGGGCCGGGCAGCAGGGCGTTCACGGTGACGCCCGTGCCCGCGAGTTCCAGGGCGAAGCCGCGCGACAGGGAAAGCTGAGCGGTCTTGGTCATGCCGTAGTGGATCATCTCCCTGGGTATGTTCAGCGCCGATTCGCTGGAGACGAAGACGATACGGCCCCAGCCACGTCCGGCCATTCCAGGCGCGTAGTGGCGCGTGAAGCGCACACCGCTCATGACGTTGACCTCGAAGAAGCGCTGCCATTCGCCGTCGTCGATCTCGAAGGCGGGCTTGCGGCCATAGATGCCCAGATTGTTCACCAGGATGTCGATCTGCGGCACCTTGCCGAACACGACCTTCGCGCCCTCCGCCGTGGCGCAATCCGCAGCGATGCCCGTGGCCTTGGCTTCCGGCACGGCGTCCTTCAGCCGCCTCAACGCTTCGTCGACGCCCGCCTGCCCACGGCCCGTGATCACCACGCTCGCCCCTTCGGCGGCGAGGCCCTTGGCGATGGCGTAGCCGATACCCGCGGTCGAGCCGGTAATCAGCGCATGCTTGTTGGCCAGTCCCAGATCCACGGAATTCCTCCCTCAGGGCCGTCCCATGAGATGGGACGTTCCTTTCACGTGATAGCCGAGACGTTCGTAGAAGGCCCGCGACCTGTCGCGATCGATACGGGTGTAAAGAGCAGTCGAGGGCAGACTTTGGCTGGCACTCCAGGCTTCAGCTTCGCGCATCAGCGCTTCGCCGACGCCGGCGCTGCGCCGGTCGGCCTCGACGACGAGTGCTTGCACGACGACTTCGCAGGGCTTCTCCAAGGCCGGTCGCACGAAAGCATGGAGCACGCCGACGACGCGGTCATTTTCCTCGGCAACGAACATTCGATGTTCCGGTGTTGCAGCAACCCGCTCAAAGCGAGCCTCGAATTCCAAGGGGTCGACCGGATATCCCAACTGCTCGATCAGACGATGAACGCTCGCGAGATCTTCCTTTCGAACACGGCGAAGGTTCATGGCTCCCACCTCACATGTATTTTCGGATATCGTCGATCGGCTTGCCGTCGTCTGGTAGGAAGCCAAGCGACGCGAAGAACGCCGCATTGGCTTGGAGTTGGTGCCCTACGGCGCTAGCGCTTTCATCAGGGTCGTTTCGCGTTCGCTAGGCAATGCGTTTTCAATGCATCGTAGTGCACGGACATATAATTCCTGGCCTTGTAGCGCACGGCAAGCGGCACACCGGGTCTTGCCAAGTGGCGACCCGAGCCTAATATCAGCACTCTGATATATGGAGCCGCCGATGTCCCATCCCCGCCTCACCTACGATGCCTTCGCGAAGATCGCTCCGGTCGCCCAGCAGTCGCTGATCGCGATGGGCCGGCAGGCCGACGAATCGGGCATCGACAAGCAGATCGTCGAACTGGTGAAGCTGCGTGTCTCCCAGATCAACAACTGCGCCTTCTGCCTGCAGATCCACCTCAACGTCTCGCGAAAGCTCGGGCTGCCGCAGGAGAAGCTCGACCTGGTCGCGACCTGGGAAGAGGCCGGCATCTTTTCCGACAGGGAATGCGCGGCGCTCGCCTGGGCCGAAACGCTGACGCAGCTCGCGGGGCGCAGCGTGCCGAACGAAGCCTACGATGCGATCCGCAAGCACTTCAGCGAAGAGGAAGTCACCTTCCTCTCCGTCGCCATCGCCACCATCAATGCCTGGAACCGCCTCGGCGCGGCCTTCCGCTTCGCCCCGCCGATCCAGAAGCGTTCCGCGGCCGCGTGATCCCGCGCGAAAGGGTCAGGCAAGTCGAAGGCGAAGGGTGAAGACCGAGCCGCCCTGCGGCCGCTCGTCGACCGTGATGGTGCCGTCATGGGCGGCAGCCACACGGGTGACGATCGCGAGTCCAAGACCGCGACTCTCGGGCCGCGAGCGATCGCGCCTCCAGAAGCGCTTGAAGATCGTCTCGCGCTCGGCCAGCGGCACGCCGGGGCCCTCGTCGAGCACCCGCACGATGCCGTCGGCAGCAACGTCCACCTCGACCGTCCCGCCGGCCGGCGTATGACGAATGGCATTCTCGATCAGGTTGCGCACCGCCCGGAACAGCGCCTCGGCATGTCCGCGCACCCACACCTGCGTCTCGACGCCGGTGAGCGCGATGGTCTTGCCGCTGTTCACCGCCAACGGCGCCATGAAGGCCACGGCATCGGCACACACGGCCTGCAGGTCGGCCCTGGAATCGCCGCCCACGACGAAGGCCTCGAGTTCGGCGATGTCGAGGACCTGGTTCACCGTCCGCGTCATGTTCACGATGTCGGTCTGCAGCGACTGGCGCAGCGGCGCATCCTCCATCGTGTCCACGCGCGCGCGCATGATGGCGAGCGGCGTTCGCAGTTCGTGCGCCATGTCGGCGGTGAACTCCCGCTGCGCCCGGTACCCTGCTTCGAGCCGATCGAGCGCCTCGTTGACGGCGTGGACGAGAGGCACGATCTCGGCCGGCATCGACTGCTCCGAAAGCCGGACGTCGGTGCTGGTCGGCCCGATCGACGCCGCGGTATCGGAGGCCTGCCGCACCGGATCGAGCGCACGGCGGAAGATTATGATGTCGATCAGCAGAAGCAGCAGCAGGATCGGGAAGGTGATCCAGGCGACGCGCGGAAAGAACGAGGTGACGATGTCGTCGATGATGACGTCGCGGTGCGCGAGATCCTGGCCGACCTGGATCCAGTAGAGGCGATCGTCGATGGTGCGCGGAACATTCACGCCGATCAGGACCGTGCCGTTGCGGCGCCGCCGGCTGAACGAATCCTTGGTCAGCGGTTCACCCACGGCCGAGAGCGGAAGATCGTCGCGCCGCGACGTGAACAGCACCTTGCCCTTCGAATCGAGAATGGCATAGGCGTAGAGCGCGTATCCGCCCGAATAGATCGGCGCGGCTTCCGGCGGGACGTCCAGCGTGACGCCGCCGTCGGCCGTCGGCCGGAGAAAGCTGGCGATCGTGAAGGCCTGGGCACGCAGCGCGTCGCGATGAAGGCTGTTGGCGGCCTCGTTGAGCAGCCAGTAGAGCGCCAGAGGCATCAGGATCGACGTGACGCCGATCGCCACGACATGCAGCGCGACGACCCGCGAGATGATCGAGCGGAAGTGCCTCAAGCGGCGGCCTTTTCCTCGGCCAGCAGATAGCCGACGCCGCGCACGGTGTGGATCTTCACCGTGGCGCCGCAGTCCTGCAGCATCTTGCGCAGGCGATGGACATAGACCTCGACGGCGTTGGAACCGACATCGCCCGAGAGGCCGAACAACTGGTCCTCGAACAGGCGCTTGGGCACCACGTTGCCACCCCGTCGCAGCAGGATCTCCAGGATCGCCGTCTCGCGCGCGGGAAAGACCCGCGCGGCGCCGTCGACGAAGACCCGGCGCCCCACGGTCTCGAGCGAGACGTTGCCGAAGGTGAGCTCCCGGCCGAGCAGATTGCCCGGTCGGCGCAGCAGCGCCTGCAGACGCGCGACCAGCTCGTCCATCGCGAACGGCTTCACCAGATAATCGTCGGCACCGGCGCGGAGACCGTTCACGCGATCGCTCACGCCGTCGCGCGCCGTCAGGACGAGCACGGGCGTCGAATCGCCGCGCCCGCGAATGCCTCGGAGGAGCGACAGGCCATCCTGATCGGGCAGACCGAGATCCAGCACGATCGCCGAGTAGCGCATGGCGGCCAGCGAGTAAGCCGCGTCGGCCGCGTTGCCCACGGAATCGGCCGCGAAACCGCTACGCGCCAGACCCTTTACCAGCAGGGCGACGAGTTCGGCATTGTCCTCTACGAGAAGGACTCTCATGGATGCCTGCCCCTCCCCGGGCGCGATCAAGCGGCGCGATCCTAGCACGGACCGCTTCGAGGCCACCGCCGGCATCCATCGTCTTGACCGGAGCCCGAGCGCCGCTGAAAAGGGGACGGTGCCCTTTTCCAATGAAATGATCGATCTCGGCGACCGTCGCCTGCGCGTTCGGCGGCTCCAGCCCGCCCGCGACGACGGTTTCGATCGCACGGTGCTCGTGTTCCTGCACGAGGGGCTGGGCTGCATCGAGATGTGGCGCGACTTTCCCCAGCGGCTCTGTGACGCCACGCGCTGCACCGGCATCGTCTACGACCGCACCGGCTACGGAAAATCGAGCGCCTGGCCGTCCGATCCCGGAGTCCGCTACATGGAAATCGAGGCCGACGACGTCCTGCCGCGCCTGCTGGCGGCTCTCGGCGTCGAGGATTGCGTGCTGGTCGGCCACAGCGACGGCGGCACGATCGCCCTGAACTATGCCGCCACAGACCCGGAACCGCTGCGGGCGATCGTGACGCTGGCGGCGCATGCGATCAACGAACCGGTCTGCGTCGAGGCCATCGCCCGCGCCCGCGCGGCGTTCGCCGCCGGCGACCTGCGCCAGAAGCTCGCGAAGTATCACGGCGACAATGTCGACGGCGCCTTCCGCCTCTGGTCCGACTCCTGGGTGGCGCCGGGCTTCGAGCCGATGGACGCCAACGGCCGGCTGCCCGGCGTGCTGGTGCCCGTGCAGGCGATCCAGGGCGAGGACGACGAATACGGCAGCGAGCTGCAGCTCGGCATCATCGCCGGCAAGGTCGGCGGCTATTGCGAGACCCGCCTGGTGCCGGACTGCGGCCACAGCCCGCACCTGCAGCAGCCTGCCTACGTCCTGTCCGAGATCACGCGCTTCATCTCGCCGCTGGCGCTGGCCGGCTGAGGGGTGCCTGGAGTCTTTCCGAGTAGAGCGGAATCACACACCAACCTCATGCTGAGGAGCGCTCCGCAGGAGCGCGTCTCGAAGCATGGGCACGAGCACCCCGTTGTCGCCCATCCTTCGAGACGGCCGCCGCGCGGCCTCCTCAGAGGCCGGCCTGAAAAGAGTTGAGTGATTTCAGTCAGTTGTGATTCGGTCGTGGTTGCGAGCTACGACGGAGGTCACATGGTCTGGACTGAAACCACTCGGCGGAAGTATCGGCGTGATGGAGCGG
>JAKFVZ010000378.1 GCA_021732965.1 Reyranella sp. | reverse complement strand
GGGCAACGACGTCGCTGGCCATGGGAAGCGGCAACAAGCTCGAGATGCTGCGCGAGATCCACTTCCCGCACTCGATCGGCCTGCTCTACTCGGCGTTCACCTACTACACCGGCTTCAAGGTCAACTCGGGCGAGTACAAGGTCATGGGTCTCGCGCCCTATGGCGAGCCCAAGTTCAAGAACCTGATCCTCGACAAGATCGTCGACCTCAAGGAAGACGGCACTTTCCGACTCGACCAGAGCTACTTCGACTATTGCACCGGCCTGCGGATGACGAACGACAAGTTCGGCGATCTGTTCGGCGGCGAGCGTCGCAAGGCCGAGGAACAGCTGACGCAGCATCACATGGACCTCGCGGCGTCGATCCAGGCCGTCACCGAGGAGATCGTGATCCGCCTCGGCCGATCGGTGAAGAAGGAAACCGGCGTCAAGAACATCTGCCTTGCCGGCGGCGTGGCGCTGAACTGCGTCGCCAACGGCAAGCTGCTGCGCGAGAACATCTTCGACGGCATCTGGGTGCAGCCGGCGGCCGGCGATGCCGGCGGCGCGGTCGGCGCGGCCTATGCCGCCTATCACGGCTTCCTCGGCCAGCCGCGCAAGCTCAACGGCCACATGGACGGCATGGCCGGCTCCTATCTCGGCCCGGATTTCACCGACGACGAGATCGCAGAGCGCCTCACGGCCGTCGGCGCCAAGTTCTCGCGCCTCTCTCGCGACGAGATGATCGACCAGACCGCCCAGGCGCTGGCCGACGACAAGGCGGTCGGCTGGATGCAGGGCCGCATGGAGTTCGGTCCGCGCTCGCTGGGCGCCCGCTCGATCTTGGGCGACGCGCGTTCGCCGTCCATGCAGAAGACGCTGAACCTCAAGGTGAAATACCGCGAGTCGTTCCGCCCCTTCGCGCCGGCGGTGCTGCGCGAGGACGTCGACAAGTACTTCGATTTCCACACCGACAGCCCCTACATGCTGATGGTCGCGCCGGTCGTCGAGGAACGCCGTCGCAAGATGACGGCGGAGGAAGACGCGCTGTTCGGCATCGAAAAGCTGAACGTGCCGCGCTCCGACATTCCGGCCGTCACGCATGTCGACTATTCGGGCCGCATCCAGACGGTCCATGAAGAGACCAACAAGCCGTTCTATGACCTGATCTCGTCGTTCAAGGCGAAGACCGGCAGTTCGGTGATCGTGAACACCTCGTTCAACGTGCGCGGCGAGCCGATCGTCTGCACGCCCGAGGATGCGTGGCGCTGCTTCATGGGCAGCGAGATCGAGGTCCTCGTGGTCGGCAACTGCCTGCTGCGCAAGGAAGACCAGGATCCGTCGCTGAAGCTCGACTACAAGAACGCCTTCGAGCTCGACTAGCCTGATGCGGGCGATCGTTTGTGATCGCCTGGGCGATCCCTCAGTCCTCCGTATCGAGGAACGCCCGATTCCCGACGCGGGACCGGGCGAGATCGTCCTCAGGGTCGGCGCCGGTTCGGTCAATTTTCCCGACGTTCTGATGGTGGCCGGGGGCTACCAGCACAAGCCCGAACTGCCCTTCGTGCCCGGCATGGAAGGCGCGGGGACGATCCATGCCACCGGTGCCGGCGTCGAGGGCTGGAAAGCGGGCGACCGCGTGATCTTCGGCGTGAGGCCCGGCGCCTTCGCCGAATACGTGAAGGTGAAGGCGAGCGGCCATCTGTTGCGGCTGCCGGCCGACTGGTCCTTTGCCGAGGGCGCGGGCTTCCGCGTCGCCGCGCAAACCGCCTATCACTCGCTCGTCCATCGCGCCGCACTGAAGAAGGGCGAGACCTTGCTGGTGCACGGCGCCTCGGGCGGTGTCGGTCTCGCGGCCGTGCAGCTCGGCAAGCACATCGGTGCGCGCGTGATCGCGACGGGCAGCGACGATGCGCGGCTGGCCGTCGTGCGGGCGAACGGCGCCGACGAGGTCGTGAACTATCGCACCGGCGACTTCGTTGCCGCCGTGAAGGAGCTGACCAACGGCAAGGGCTGCAACGTGATCTACGATCCGGTGGGCGGCGAGGTGCTGGAGAAGTCGGTGAGGGCCACCGCCTATGGCGCGCGGCTGCTTGTCGTCGGCTTCACCTCTGGCGGGCCGAGCAGGCTCATGTCCAACCACATCCTGATCAAGGGCCTGTCGGTGCTGGGCGTGCGCGCTGGCGAGACCATCCTGCGCCTCTCGCCCGAGCTCGGCCGCGACTATGTCGAGGAACTGCCGCGGCTCGCGTCGCTGGGCGTCATGCGCCCGCACGTCTCGCACCGCTTCCCGATGGAACGGGCGGCCGAAGCCTTTCAGGTCCTGATCGACCGCAAGGTCGTCGGCAAGGTCGCGATCGAGATGATTTCAGTGTCATCCTGAGCGCAGCGAAGGACGACAATCGCTTATCGCGCGTAGAAGATCGTCACCTTGCGGTCGATGTCCGAGGCGTTGTCGCTGCCGAAGCTCATGTTCCCGAAGGCCTCGGGATCGGCCACGATGGTGATGTTCTTCGCGGGATAACCGTCGCGGATCATCTCGGCGGCCACTGTCTGGGCGCGCGCACGGGCGAGCTTCA
Organism: Reyranella sp.; assembly: GCA_021732965.1. Classification (GTDB taxonomy): domain Bacteria; phylum Pseudomonadota; class Alphaproteobacteria; order Reyranellales; family Reyranellaceae; genus Reyranella. Next base: position 2,611 of record JAKFVZ010000378.1, on the reverse strand, counting down.
GATTGTAGGCCTTGTCGCCCAGCTTGTCGGTATGGCCGATCAGGCAGACGGCCGAGACCTGGCGATCCTTTGCGATCTTCACCGCCTGCGCGATCGCCGGCTTCTCGGCCTGCCTGAGATGCGAACTGTTGAGGTCGAACAGGATGCGGACCGGCTGCGGCTGGCTGCTGCCGCCGCCGCGCGGGCAAGTGCCGACGGTCTGCGCGAACGAAGGGGCGGCGGCGAACAGCGCGCCGGCGGCAACGAGGATGCCGACCGTTCTTTTCATTTGAGCTCTCCCTTGAGGGCCATTTCGACGAAGGGGAGGCGATCGTTGCCGAAGAACATCATGTTGTCCACGAAGCAGGTCGGTGCGCCGAACACGCCGCGCGCGACGGCTTCTTCGGTCGTGCCCTTGAGCCGGTCCTTCACGTCCTGATCCTGGATGCGCGCCCCGACCTTCGCCGGATCGAGGCCGGCGGCCGCCAGCACGGCGGCGATCTCCTTCATGTCGTTCAGGTTGCGCCCGTCGACCCACATCGCCTTGTAGACGGCGGGATGATAGCGCTCGAACGTACCGTCGATCTGGGCCGCCGCGGCGCCGCGCATCAGCGCCAGCGTGTTCACCGGGAAGAAAGGATTGCGCTGGAACTGCACGCCGTAGTGCCGCGCCCACAGCGGCATGTCGAAGCCGCTCCATTTGGATTTCTGCGGCAGCTCGGCCGGCGAATGGTTGCCCGTCGCCTTGAACACGCCGCCCAGCAGCATCGGCTTGCGCACCAGCGTGGCGCCGGCGCGCTGCGCGATCCCCTCGACCTGCGTGTCGGCGAGGTAACTGTAGGGGCTGCCATAGTCGAAGTAGAATTCCAGCGTGCGGGCCATGCGTTCCTCCTTGCTTGTGGCGAGCCTGCGCCGCTTCTAGCCTCGCGACAAGAATGTTCAAGGAGGGATCGCATGGGGCGCGTTGCAGACAAGGTCGTGCTGGTGACGGGCGCGGGATCGGGCATCGGCCGGGCATCCGCGAAACTACTGGCGGCGGAAGGCGCGACGGTGATCGTGACCGACGTCAATCGCGCCGGCGGCCTCGAAACCGTCCAGCAGATCGGGGGACGCGCGCGCTTCGAGGAGCAGGACACGTCGAAGGAAGCCGACTGGAAGCGCATCATCGACGACATCCTGGCGCGCGAGGGCCGGCTGAACGGGCTCGTGAACAATGCCGGCATCGCCGGGCCATTCCCCTCGACCTTCGAGGGCGAGAGCCTCGACCAGTGGCGCCGCATCCTGTCGATCAACGTCGAGGGCGTGTTCCTCGGCTGCAAGTATGGCGTGCCGGCGCTCCGCTCCTCGGGCGGCGGCTCGATCGTGAACCTGTCCTCACTGGCGGCTTTCTTGGGCACGCCCGATCTCTCGGCCTACGGCGCCAGCAAGGGCGCGGTGCGGCAATTCACCAAGACGGTTGCGATGGATTGCGCGCGCAAGGGCTACAAGGTGCGCTGCAACTCGGTCCATCCCGGCATCATCATGACGCCGATGGGCGAGAGCATCCTGCCGAGCGAGAAGGCGCGCGAGCGCACGCGCCAGCGCGTGCCGGTCGGCCATTTCGGCACGCCGGAGGACATTGCCTACGGCGTGCTCTACCTGATTTCGGATGAGTCCCGCTTCATGACCGGCGCCGAACTGGTGATCGACGGCGGAATGAATGCAATATGAGGTTCCTCCCCATTCAGATGGGGAGGTGGCCCGCAGGGCCGGAGGGGTCATGACCCCATCGCCCTCGTAAGACGAGGGCACTTCCCCTTTGCGGAGCCCGCAAAGGGGAAGAAACTTCCCGATCTATTTGATGTTCACCTGATGCGTGAACTTGTCGCCGTCGCTGATCGTGATCTGCTGGAAGCCGAGCAGCTTCAGAAGGTCGAAGAAGTTCGCGTCCTCGGCGATCGTGCGCTCCTGGAAGAAGGGCGACAGGCGCGACATGGTCGTCATGTTCGCGAGGATCGCGCGCGCACGGAAGATCGTGCTCATTTCGCCGGGCTGCAGGCCGACGATGATCATCTTGTCGGCCTTCTCGCCCTTCACGAAGACCGAGTAGGGAACGCGATAGGCCGACTGGATGGTGCCCTGCGACACGACCGTGGCGAACTGCACGCGCTGGGCGCGCTCGGCGCCGGCGATCGTCTGCATCGGCGAGGTGTAGGTCTCGATCGCCGTCGGTTTCGGATAGTAGTAGCCGACATAGCGGTCCTCGTCGGCCTTCGGGGTCGCCGCGGCGGCCGTCGGCTTGGGCTGCTGCTGCGCGAGGGCGGGCAGGGCACCGAAGGCGAGGAGGACGGCGAGGCCGGTTGCAAACCGATTCATCATGAGTATTTCCCCAGAGACTGATGCTGTAGTGGCGACGGGCTAGAACAACGTATAGCCGCCATCGATGACGAAGTCGCGTCCCGTCGTGTAGCCGGAGGCGCTGCTCGCGAGGTAGACCGCGATCGGGCCGAAATCGGCGCCGCTGCCCCAGCGGCGGGCCGGGATGCGCGGCAGGACGTTGCCGGCGAACTTCGGGTTGGCCACGGCGTTGGCGGTAATCTCGGTCTCGATCCAGCCGGGCAGGATCGAGTTCACCGTGATCTTGTAGCGTGCC
>JAKFVZ010000141.1 GCA_021732965.1 Reyranella sp. | reverse complement strand
CGCATGCGCTAGCTGCTGCCGGCGGCCCACATCTTCTATGCCGTGAAGGCCAACCCGGCGCCGCAGGTGCTGGCGCGGCTGGCCGGTCTCGGCTCGAAGTTCGACACCGCGAGCCGCGGCGAGATCGAGTTCGCGCAGGCCACCGGCGTCGCCATGGACCGCGTCTCCTTCGGCAACACGATCAAGAAGGAGAAGGACATCGCCTGTGCGTACCAGCAGGGCGTGCGCCTGTTCGCCTTCGACAGCGAGGCGGAGCTGCAGAAGCTCGCCCGCGTCGCGCCGGGCGCCCGCGTGTTCTGCCGCGTGCTGGTCGATTGCGGCGGCGCCGAATGGCCGCTCAGCAAGAAGTTCGGCTGCGCGCCTGAGATGGCCAAGGACCTGCTGCGCAAGGCCAAGGACTGGGGCCTCGACGCCTACGGAATCTCCTTCCATGTCGGCAGCCAGCAGACCGACCTCGACCAGTGGGACAAGGCGCTGGCCCAGGTCTCGCAGATGTTCTTTGCGCTCGCCGAAGAGGGCGTCGACCTGCGCATGGTCAACCTGGGCGGCGGCTTCCCCGCGCGCTATCGCGCCGAAGTCAGCGGCATCGACGCCTACTGCGAGGCGGTGACCCGCGCGCTGGTGCGCCACTTCGGCAATCGCATGCCCGAGGTCATCCTCGAGCCGGGCCGCTCCATGGTGGGCGATGCCGGCGTGATCCAGAGCGAGGTCGTGCTGGTCTCGCGCAAGGCGGCGGGCGACCGCAAGCGCTGGGTCTACCTCGACATCGGCAAGTTCTCCGGCCTCGCCGAGACGATGGACGAGAGCATCAAGTACCGCCTGCGCACGCCCGGCGAGGGCACGCGCATGGGTCCGGTGGTGCTGGCCGGCCCGACCTGCGACTCGGCCGACATCCTCTACGAGAAGACGGAGTACAAGATGCCTCTGTCCCTCAAGCCGGGCGACAAGGTCGAGATCCTGTCGACCGGCGCCTACACGACGACCTACTCCTCGGTCGCGTTCAACGGCTTCGCGCCGCTCAGGGCGGTCTGCATCTGAACTGACACAATTCGGGCGTACGGAACGACGGGGCCTTGAGAAAGGCCCCGTTGCTGTTTTTACTGACGGCTCGCGAAAGGAACGGGGACGCTGAAATGGCGAAAAAGACTGCGCGCAAGGCCTCCGCTAAGAAGTACCTCGATTTCCACGGCCGCATGGTCATGGTGGGCTTCGGCTCGATCGGCCAAGGCGTGCTGCCTCTGATCCTGCGCCACATCAACATCAAGCCCGAACAGATCACCATCATCACCGACGACATGCGCGGCGGCGAGGACGAGGCCGAGCGCTTCGGCATCGAGTTCGTCGAGAAGCGCCTGACAGAGTCCAATCTCCGTTCGACCCTGGACAACCGGCTGGGGCAGGGCGACTTCCTGGTCAATCTCTCGGTCGAGGTCGCCTCGACCGCGCTGATCGAGCTCTGCCAGAAGAAGGGCGTCCTATACCTCGACACCTGCATCGAGCCGTGGCCGGGCGGCTATTCGGACCCCAACCTCTCGGTCTCGCGGCGCTCGAACTACGCGCTGCGCGACACGATGCTGAAGCTGAAGTCCCGCCACAAGGGCGGCACGACGGCCGTCGTCGCCCACGGCGCCAACCCCGGCCTCGTCTCGCACTTCACCAAGCAGGCGCTGGTGAACCTGGCGCGCGACACCGGCGTGAAGACGGCCGTGCCGACCACGCGCGAGGGCTGGGGCAAGCTCGCCCAGCGTCTGGGCGTGAAGGTGATCCACATCGCCGAGCGCGACACCCAGGTCTCCCCCAAGCCGAAGGAAGTCGGCGAGTTCGTGAACACCTGGTCGATCGACGGCTTCGTCTCCGAGGGCGGCCAGCCCGCGGAGATGGGCTGGGGCACGCACGAGAAGGCGCTGCCGCCCGACGGCAAGCGCCACACATTCGGCTGCGACGCGGCGATCTACCTGAACCGCCCGGGCCTGCTCACCCAGGTGCGGACCTGGACGCCGATCGAGGGACCGTTCCACGGCTACATCATCACGCACAACGAATCGATCTCGATCGCCGACTACCTGACCGTGCACGACGGCAAGAAGGCCGTCTATCGCCCGACCGTGCACTACGCCTATCACCCGTGCGACCAGGCGATCATGTCGATGCATGAACTCGCGGGTAAGAACCTGAAGCAGCAGAAGCGCCAGCGCCTGATCGTCGACGAGGTGACGTCGGGCCGCGACGAGCTCGGCGTGCTGCTGATGGGCCACAAGAAGGGCGCCTACTGGTACGGCTCGCAGATCGACATCCACGAGGCGCGCAGCCTCGTGCCCTACAACAACGCGACCTCGATCCAGGTCGTGGCGCCGGTCCTCTCGGGCATCATCTGGGCGCTGGAGAACCCCAACGAGGGCATCGTCGAGGCCGACGAGATGGACTTCCAGCGCAACCTCGAGATCTGCATGCCCTATCTCGGCCCGGTCGTCGGCAAGTACAGCGACTGGACCCCGCTGCAGGGCCGCGGCGAACTCTTCCCCGAGGACCTCGACAAGTCCGACCCCTGGCAGTTCAAGAACTTCCGGGTGGTGTGAGAGGCAGAGCGAACCCGGGAGAAATCCTCCGGACGCGTCCGGCCGGTCGGCTGCGCTCATGGTTCGGCCGGGGCATCCTCGTCGTGCTGGTGCTCGCGGGGATCGCGGGCTTCGCGGCGCTGGGTGTGTGGCAGCTCGAACGTCGCGTCTGGAAGCTGGACCTGATCGACCGGGTCGAGCGGCGCATTCACGCAGAGCCGGTGCCGGTGCCCGGGCCCGAAGCGTGGGCTTCCGTCGATGCCGCCGGATCCGCCTATCGTCGGGTCCGCCTCTCGGGCCGGTACCTGCACGACAGGGAGACTCTCGTGCAGAGCGTGACCGAACTCGGCGCCGGCTACTGGGTGCTGACACCGATGGTCACGCCGCAAGGCCCGACGGTTCTCGTCAATCGCGGCTTCGTCGCCGGCGACCGCCGCGATCCCGGCGGGTCCGTGGCCGGCAATCCCGCGCAAGAAACCCAGGTGACGGGGCTGCTGCGCATCAGCGAACCCGGCGGCGGATTCCTGCGCCGCAACGATCCCGCCGCGGGACGCTGGTACGCGCGCGACGTCGCGGCCATCGCGGCGGCCCGCGGACTGGCCGATGTCGCGCCGTACTTCGTCGATGCCGACGCATCGTCCGACGTGTCGTCCAACGGGCCGGGCGGTCCCCGGGGCGGGCTGACGATCGTGTCGTTCACCAATCATCACCTGATCTACGCGCTGACCTGGTTCGTCCTGGCGATCATGGCGGCCGGCGCGGGCCTGTTCATGCTGCTTCCCGAAAGGCGCCGGTGAAGGCTCGATACGCTTAGTTTCGCGGGCGACGCCGACGCGGCCTGGCCGTCAGCGAAACCGGACGGGAAGCTGGATGACGACGCCGGCAAAGACCTGGAAAGCCGCCACGCCCGGGCCATTCTGGATCACCGAGTATTGCGGCTCGACGAAGGTGTTGAGGCTGGCGCCGTTGGGCAGCTCGAACACGCGGCCGAGTCCCAGCCCGACCGGCACCACGGCGTTCTTGCCGATCTCGAACGACGCGATCCCCGTGGAGCGAAGATAGAACCGGTCGGGAAGGTTGAAGAACAGCAGCGGCTGTGCCGTCACGGTCTGCAGGCTGCCGTCGAAGGTCTGCTGGTAGGAAGCGAGGATCGTCGTCAGGCCCCACGAATGGGGCGCGCTCACGACCGCCTCCACGCCGGCCTGCCATTTCGCGGTGCCGAGCGCCGGAGAGCTCGCCGTCGGCACGACCAGCAGCGGGCCGATGCCGGTCTTCACGGTGCCGAAATAGTGGACGGCCAGGTTGAAGATCGTGATGTCGCCGACGCCGTTGATCGCCCGTTCCGGATCCCATGAGCTGGCAACGACGGGCATCGACGCGCGCATCATCTGGTCGACGCCGAACGAGGCGTGCGGCAGGACGAAGCGGAAGTATCCCTGGTCGGCGCCGCTCGCCGGCCGGTCCGTGAGCACGGGCTGGGCGTAGTTGTGGAACTCGAACGCCATCTTGGGCGTCAGCGGATCGTTCGACGTGTTCTGGAGATTGTCCGCGCCGGCCTGCGCCATCGCTTGCGCGGCGATCAGGAACAGGCTGAGCTTCGCCAGCAGAAGGGCCCCGGTCCGGAAGAAAGGCATGCCAGGCATGATCGCATCATTCGAACACCGGTTCATCTTTATCAAGACGCGGAAGACCGCGGGTACGGCGATCGAACTGGTGCTGAGCAGCCTCTGCGGCGCGGCCGACATCATCACGCCGATCCATCCCGACGACGAGAAGATCCGCGAGGCACACGGCTGGCGCGGACCGCAGAATTTCCGCATCGGACCGGCGCCGGCGGGCGCGCCCGAGGGCATCCTCGATCGCGGCGACGAGGCGGACTACCGGGAGATGATGAAGGGCCGGCACGCCGACAACGAATACTACAACCACATGCCGGCCAGCCTGGCGCGCCGCATGCTGGGCGAGGATTTCTGGCGGACGGCCCACAAGTGGACGATCGAGCGGCACCCCTACGAGAAGGCGGTGTCGCAGGCCTTTTTCAAGATGTGGTTCATGGGGCGGCCCGCCGGCGACTTCCAGCCGGTCCTCGAGGACCTGATCGCAAACGAAGAGATCGACAATCGCGATCTCTACACGATCGACGGCAAGCTCGCGCTCGACGAGATCATCCGGCAGGAGGACTTGCCCGGATCGTTCCAGGCGGTGCTGGCGAAGTCGGGGCTGCGGTTCGACGGCCCGTTGCCGCGCGCGAAGACGGTGCAGCGCGCCGACCGTCGACCCGCCGCGGAAATCCTGAACGACCGACAGAGGAAGGCGATCTATGACTCCTGCCGCGAGACGTTCGATCTGATGGGATACGAGCGGTGAGCTTCAACGCCGGGCCTGTCGCCAACGATGGCGCATCGCGCCCCAGGCGAGAGTTCTTCTCTCTCACATTACCCACTCACCTCATCCTGAGTGGCCGACCGGAAATGAATTGAACCGATTCAATCACTTACCTCATCCTGAGAGGCTGACCGGAAATGAATTGAAGCAATTCAATCACTTACCTCATCCTGAGGAGGCCCGAAGGGCCGTCTCGAAGGATGGGCAACAGGCACGGTGCGCGTTCCCACCCTTCGA
>JAKFVZ010000018.1 GCA_021732965.1 Reyranella sp. | reverse complement strand
GCACGGGCGGCGGCGCCACGTCCATGCGCGGCGCCATCGGTCCCTGCGCGAAGCTGGGGGAGGTCCAGCCGCCGAAACCGGCCAGGAGCATCGCCCCGGCCGCGCATGTCATCCGTCGGGTCATGTCACGTCCCTCCCCTCGTTTCGTTCAGGCTTCGCCTCTCAGAACCGCACGTTCAGCCGGACGCTGCCCGACCACGACGACAGGGCGTAGCGGCCGATCGAGTTGTAGCCGGCGTCGACCGAGGCCCAGATCGTGTCGTTGAGCGGCACGGTCGCGCCGGCGCCCACGGTGCCGCCGGTGTAGCCGTTGGCCGCGCTGCCGGTCGGCAGGCTGAAATCGTGCTCGAGGGTGGCGCGGACATAGGGCTGCCACTTGTCCAGCGGCAGGCTGATGAAGCCGCCGACCGAGCCACGGGTCAGCGAGGTCGACTGGCCGGGCACGACGACGAGGTTGCTGTCGGTGTAGCCGAAGCTGTTGATCGGCGAGTAGAGGATCGACACCATCGGCGCCAGCACGACCGAGCCCACCTTGTAGTAGCCGTTCAGCCCGCCCTGGAAGTTCCACTGGCTGCTGCCGTAGCTGGCGCGATAGTTGAAGCCCGAATTGGTCAGCGAGTTCGTGCCGCCGCTGTAGCCCGCCATCGCCGAGACGTTCCAGTTCTCATCGAGCTGATAGCCGGCATAGGCGGTGACGCCGAACGTCGAGTTGGTCGACGAGAAGCCGCCGTTCATCGTGCCGCCCGAGCCCTGCCACGCGCCGCTGAGGCCCAGCAGGAACTTCGGCGTGATCTGCGCCTGCACGCCGAGTTGCGCGCCGTAGCTGCCGATCGAGTAGCCGCCGATGCCCAGGCTGTTGACGCTCTGGCCGCCGCCGGTCTGCGCCCAGACCTGCCAGCTCATCGGATCGTCGCCCGCGGAAACGCCGCTGTGCAGCGGCCCGAGGTCCGAGGTGCGGCGCGGCCCGGCCAGCACTGGACCCGCCAGCGTCTGCTGGATCACCGCGCTGATGCCCGGCAGCGTGACATAGGCCGCGGTGTTGGCCTGGCTCTGGACGCCGCTGTTGACCGCCGTCGACTGCGACGTGGCCGAGGGCGAGGCCGGCGCGACGGTGGTCGTCGTTCCGGGCGAAAGCTGCGCGTGCGCGGGAGAAGCCATCACGGCGCCGGAGGCGAGCGCCGAGAGTACGATCAGTTTCTTTTTCATTCGATGTCCTGTGGTTACTTCTTGTTGGGGCCGAGGAAGAGGATGCGGCCGACCGCTTCGCGGTCGACGCTGGCGGCGGCGATCGGCTTGCCATCGCGCTTGACGTCGGTGATTGGCGTGCCGTCGCCCCAGTCCACGAGGGCGCCGCTGCCGTCCTTCGCCATCGAGATGCGCACGCGCAGCGTCTGCGCCGTGGTGTCGGGCGCGTAGATGTGTTCGACGAGATGGAGCCGGTCCTTCTCGCCGACGCGCGGCGGCCGTCCGCCGGCATTGATCGCCTCGACGGCGGCGCGCGGCTCGACCGGCAGCAGCAGCGCCACCTTGACCGGCGGCCGCGGCGGCTCGGCGATCGGCAGGCGCAGCCTGACCTCGCGCACGCCCGGCCGCAGCGGGCCGACGTCGAAGGTGCCCTTGTCGCCCACCTTGGGCGGGTCGTCCTTCGGCGGATCCTCGCGCGGCGGATCGTCCCGCGGCGGGTCGTCGAGATCGACGATCTCGATGTAGGGATCCTCCGGTGGCGGATCGCCCTCGGGGAGGGTCTCGGTCCACGGATCGTCCATCGGCGGCGGATCGGGATCGGGCGGCGGCGCGCACTGCCACCACGGATTGCAGGGATCCATCTGGATGAACCCCATCTTCTCGAACTTGCGCACGAACGAGACCGTGCCGATCGTGTCGACCGGCCCGCGCCCGCCGCCGACATTTACCGGCCAGCCGTCGCGTACCGTGTTGACCGGCGGCGTGCCGTCGCCCCAGTCGACGGTCGCGCCGCCGCCGTTGCGCGAAACGGTGATGCGGGCGCGGATGTCCTTCTTCGGATCGGGCCGCACATAGGTGTGCACGACGAGATGGCCGCGCGGCCCGGCGCCGGGCGCGGCGGGAACGACCAGGCTGACGGTCACGCTGGGCAGGCGCTTCGTGCCGGTGGGCAGCGCGCGCTGCAGGTCGGCGAGCGGGAGGGCCAGGTCGCGCACGCCGGGCGCGAGCGTGCCCAGCGAGAACTGGCCCTTGCCGTCGGTGCGGACCTGCGTGCGGTTGCCGCCCTTGTCGTCGGTGGCGACCAGCGGCACGTCGCGCGCCGGCCGCAGGCCGCGCATCGCCGAGCCGAGCGCCGCCGTCCGATCGACGGAGGGCACGGCCGGCGCGGCGGGCGGCGTGGCGGTCGTCGCGGTGGCGGGTGCGGGCGGACGATTGGGCGGCCGGGGCGAGTCGTTCTCCCGGATCGTGACGGTGCTGCCGCTGCCGGCATCCGAAGGCGAAGAAGTGGCGCGCGGGTTGACCGTGGCCGGTGCACCGGGCTGCAGGCCGGGCGCCACCGGCACCATCACCGGTGGAGGCGGTGGTGGTGGCGGAGGCGGCGGTGCCACGCGCGGTTGTGGCGTCATCGCACCGCCGCCGGGACCCATCGGCCCCTGCGACGCGGCGGGGTACGACAACGACAGAATGATGGCCACGGACCAGGCCACACTTTTCACGCCCCGTTCACGTGCGCGGCGCGCACGGAGTCCGTCCCGCATGAAAGCTCTCCCCCAAGCCGGCAACACCAGCTCTCCCGGAAACACCATCGCACACGGAATGAATGTGCACAACAAGTGCGCACAATTGCGGCTTGCATGCAATTTAGCGACGTCACGATTCGATGCACGGGAGAGGAGCCGAGCGAAGCCTACCGAACCCAGGGCTATCGCCCATGAGGCAAAGGTCCCTCGCTCACGCTCGGGATGACAGTTTTGTTGGAATTGGCGCTGTGCGCCGATCAAGCAAGAGGTGTCATCCCGAGCGCAAGCGAGGGACCTTTCGCCTTTTTCGGAACGCCAACGACCATCACCTTGAAGCGGCGAGCTGCGCACGAACCGCGCGCAAGAAAAAGCCCGCCTTGCGGCGGGCTTCGTCTCGTCGGGTCGGTTAGCGGTTCTCGGACTGGCCGGGCTTCTGGCCCTGCCCCTGGCTCTTGTCGAAGCCCTGCTCCTTGCTGCCCGGGTTCTGCTTCTGGTTCTGCTGCTGCTCCTTCTGAGCCTGCTCGCGCTGCTGGTTCTGGTTCGGATTCTGGTTCTGGTTCGGGTTCTGATTGTTGTTCAAGGAAATCTCCATCCGATGTGCGCGGCCGGGACGGCGGCGCTTGTCTCTGAGGAACGGCCCTTTCGACGAACCGGTTGCCCGTTGTTGCAAGAATGAATCGCGGCACACCGTGCGCCAGCGCACCGACGCGGCGGCATTCTTTCTCACACTTCGCGCAGGCGCTTCACCCGTTCGCGGCCCTTCTCGATCGCGTCGCCCACCGTCCCGCGCGGCGTCGCCTCGGGCGCGGGACGTTCGCCGTATCTCCCCGGTGCGATGCGCGCGACGTACCACTTGATCGCATCGACATAGAGACGGCACGCGGTGGCGTCGGCGGGGGTGGCCTCGCGGGCGACGCGGATCGCGTCCTCGGCCAGCGCGTCGGCGAGAGTCTCGCGCGCCAGCATGTAGCGATTGCGGAACGCAGCGTTCTCGCGCAGCCACTGCCGCACGGTCCCGGCCAGCGGCATGCGCCGCGCGCGACAGACTTCGTGCAGCAGATTGCCTTCGGCGGTGCGTTGGCAGATCTCCGCTCCCAGCGCTTCCGTGAAACGCACCGGACGCTCGCCCATCATCCTGGCTCCGCGGGCACGGCTTCGGCGCGGCCGGCCACCTTCTTGCCGAGGCGGCGACGGTTCACGCGCATCAGCGCGACCGTGGCGGCGCGCGACTGGCCGGGCGCCAGCCCCGCCTCGCGACGGCGCCGGCGGATCAGGTCGGGATGACGCGCCAGCGCCTCCGCGATCTCGCCGTCGGTGCAGCCCGCGGCCACCAGCCGCCGCAGCCGCGCGGTATCGTCGGCGCTCCAGGGACGGCCGCGGCTCATGGCGCCGCTCCCGCGGGCTCGCGCCGGGCCGCCCGTGTCCGATGCGTGGTCGCGATCTCGTTCGGCATGTCGGTCCTCCGAGCGGCCTTGTCGTCGCCGCAAACGCGCGCCACCGTCGGCGCATGAAAAGATCCGTGCTTCTCCCGCTCGTGCTGGCGCTGTGCGCTAGCCCCGCGCTCGCGCAGACCAAACCGGCGACACCGCCCGCGCCGCCGGCCGCTGCGGCGAAGCCCGCCGCCTGCGCCAGTGCCGGCGCGCTGCCGCAGAGCTGGTCGGGCCAGGCCTATGCGATCGACGGCGAGCAGCTGGGCGGGGTCGGGCTGAAGGCGCCGCTGAAGCTGTGGGGCCTGCAGGCGCCGGCGCTGCGCGACGCGGCGAAGGCCGAGACGGTGGGCGGCATGCGCGCGCGCGCGACGCTCGAGGACCTGCTGGCGCGCGCCGACCACAAGGTGAAGTGCCGCATCGCGCGCTTCGATTCCGACTGTCGCCTGGTGGCGCAATGCGCGCTCGACGAGGCGCAGCCGGTCGATCTCGGTGGTGCGATGCTGGCCTCGGGCGTGGCCTGGGGCCACGAGCTGGAGGACGCGCTGGCCTGGGAGCCGCGCGCCAGCCAGCGCTACGCCGACGCCGAGTTCGAGGCCCGCAAGGCGCGCAAGGGCATGTGGCCGGCCTGGCTCGGCGAAAAATGACATTGTCCCGAGCGGTGTGAGGATACCCCCCTCGACTCCGCCGCGGGCCAGTGCTTGTCTGGACGCGGGGATTGGGGAATCCGCATGAGACTGGGAACGACCACGGCCGGGGACGGCGGTGCCGGCACATCGGCAGACGTGCGGCCGCCTGCAGCCGGCTGGCACACAACCGGATGGCGCGACGGGATGAAGCGCATCGCCGCGCCCGCGAGCGTGGGTCTTGTGGCGGGCTTCTGCCTCGCCGTCGCGACCGGCGCCACGCATGCCGGCGGCGACGTGCGCACCGCTTTCCTGCTGACCGGCGCGGCGATCCTCGTCACCGGCATCAGCGTGTTCAGCAGCTGGGCGGTCGGCCAGTGGACCGACCATGCGCGCCGCCGCCGCCGCGCCGGTCAGCAGGAAAGCGGTGCGC
>JAKFVZ010000101.1 GCA_021732965.1 Reyranella sp. | reverse complement strand
GGCGACAATATCCGCCTCGGCGACCGCGACGGCGTGCGCACGCCGATGCAATGGTCGCCCGACCGTAACGGCGGCTTCTCGCGCGCCGATCCCGCGGCGCTCGCCCTGCCGACCATCATGGACGCGCTCTACGGCTACGAGACGGTGAACGTCGAGGCCCAGACGCGCGATGTCCATTCGCTGCTGCACTGGACGCGGAAGATGATCGCGGTGCGGCGTACCCATGCCGCCTTCGGGCGCGGCACCTTGCGCTTCATCTATCCGAAGAACCGCAAGGTTCTGGCCTACCTGCGCGAACTCGACGGCGAGGTGATCCTCTGCGTCGCCAACGTCTCGCGCACGCCGCAGGCGGTGGAGCTCGACCTCTCCGAGTTTGCCGGCCGCGTGCCGGTCGAGCTGAACGGCGGCTCGCTGTTCCCGCCGATCGGGCAGCTCACCTATCTGCTGACGCTGCCGCCGTATGGATTTTACTGGTTCATTCTTGCGAGCGAGACCGAGGCACCCTCGTGGCACACGCCGGCGCCGGAACCGCTGCCCGACTATGTGACCGTCGTGCTACGCGGGCCGTTGAGCGAGGGCGTGCAGGCGGCCGCGCCGATGCTGGAGCGCGAATCGCTGCCGCCGTATCTCGCCAAGCGCCGCTGGTTCGGCGCCAAGGACAAGGCGCTGAAGGCCTCGCGCTTCGCCTATCTCGCGCGCTTGCCGGGCGGCGCCGGTCGCGACCTCCTGCTGGGCGAGGTCGAGGTGCAGGCGGGCGGCGAGACCAGCCGCTGGCTGTTGCCGCTGTCGATGAGCTGGGAGGACGAGCAGGCCGCCGCGCTGCCCTCGCAACTCGCGCTGGCGCGCGTGCGCCGCGGCCGTCGCATCGGCCTGCTCACGGATGCCTTTGCCGTGCCTGAGTTCGGCCGCGAGATCCTGGCGGCGATGGCTGCGGGCATCGAGATCGAAGCGCCGGAGGGCCGGATCGTCTTCGAATCCACTGCCGACAAGGCCGATGAACTCAAACGACCGGCCGAAGCGCCGGTCATGTGGCTCACGGCGGAACAGTCCAACAGTTCACTGGTGGTCGACGACGCGGTGATGCTCAAGATCTTTCGGCGCATCCAGCCCGGCGAGCATCCCGAAGCCGAGATGAGCCGCTATCTGACCAGCCACAGCTTCGCCAATGCCCCGGCGCTGCTGGGCGAGGTCACGCGCATCGCACCGGACGGCCAGCGGCATGCGCTCGCCATCGCGCAGGCCTTCGTGCGCAACCAGGGCGATGCCTGGACCTGGACGTTGAACCAGTTCAACCGCGCGCTGGACAATCTCGCCAGCCGCGAGGCAACGGCGGAGTCGCGCGACGACGATATCGAGGATTATCACACCTTCGCCGCCACGATCGGGCGTCAGCTCGGCGCCATGCATCAGGTGCTGGCGCGCCCGACCGATGACGAAGCTTTCGCGCCACACAAGGCCGGACCAAAGGACGTGGCGGCCTGGGTCGAGCGCGCAACCAATCTACTGGATCAGGCGATGGACACGATTGCCGGCATCGGCGCCTGGGACAACGACGCCGCCACGGCGGATGCCAAGCGTCTGCTCGACCGACGCCAGGCACTCACCGATCTCCTGAAGCAGCTCGCGCAGAGTGGCCTTGAATCGCTCGTGACGCGCATCCATGGCGACTTCCATCTGGGCCAGGTGCTGATCGCCAGCGCCGATGCCTACATCATCGACTTCGAGGGCGAGCCGGCGCGACCTCTGGAAGAGCGGCGGCGGAAGGCCAGCCCGATGCGTGACGTGGCGGGCCTGCTGCGCTCGTTCGACTATGCCGTCGCCACGACGCTCGACCCGAAGAACATCATCGCCAATCGCGTGCCGCCGGCGCGGCGACTGACGCTCGTCACCCGCCTGCGCAAGGGGGCTCAGAGGGCCTTCCTCAAAGCCTATCTCGAGGCGACGGCGGGCCTGCCCGGCATGGATCGAGGCGAGCTGCTCGACTTCTTCCTCGCGGAGAAGGCGGCCTACGAAATCTGCTACGAAGCAGCGAACCGGCCGTCCTGGGTGCCGATCCCGATGTCCGGCCTGTCGCGATTGGCGGCCCGTCTCCTGCGCGACGCGCCGCCCGCGGACAGCGCATGAACGCCGTGACGCAGACCGCACGGCTCGACCGCGAGACCGCGGACGCGCTGGCAGCCGGACGCCCGCTCGATGTCTTTGCCTTCCTGGGGCCGCACGAGAGCAATGGCGGCCGCATCGTGCGCGCCTTCCTGCCGGGCGCCCGTGCCGTCGAGGTGATTGGCCGCGATGACGGGAAGTCCTGGGGCGAACTCTCACAGGCCGCGGTGTCGGGATTGTTTGAGGGTACGGTCACGTCCTCGGGAGGCGACTATCTCCTGCGCATCCACTGGCCATCGGCCGTTCAGGAGACCGAGGACCCCTATGCCTTCGGTCCGGTACTCGGTGATCTCGACCTGCATCTCTTCAGCGAGGGTCGGCACTTCGAGCTCGCCAAGGCCCTGGGCGCCAACGTCGTGTCGATGGACGGCGTCGAGGGTGTGCGTTTCGCCGTCTGGGCGCCGAATGCCGAACGTGTCGCCGTGATCGGCGATTTCAATTCCTGGGACCGTCGGCGCCATCCGATGCGGCTGCGTTCCTCTGCCGGCGTCTGGGAGATCTTCGTCCCGCGCCTCGACGCCGGCGCCCGCTACAAGTTCGATATCGTCGGGCCGCGTGGCGTGCGGCAACCCGAAAAGGCGGATCCGATGGCGCAGCAGGCCGAGCTGGCGCCGGCCACAGCCTCGATCGTCGCATCGCCCGCTGCTCATCAATGGACCGACGAGGCGTGGATGGCCGGCCGCGCCGAGCGTCAGTCCGCCACGGCGCCGATCTCGATCTACGAAGTCCATGCCGGTTCGTGGATGAAGCAGGCGGCAGGGGCGAGCGGGCCCAAGCGACCGATGTGGGACTTTCTGGCCGAGCGTCTCATTCCCTATCTCAAGGAGATGGGGTTCACCCATGTCGAGCTCCTGCCGGTGACCGAGCATCCGTTTGGCGGCTCCTGGGGCTACCAGCCTCTCGGTCTCTTCGCACCGGCGGCGCGCTACGGTTCGCCCGAATCCTTCGCGCGATTCGTCGATGCCGCGCATCGTGCCGGCATCGGCGTGCTGCTCGACTGGGTGCCGGCGCATTTCCCGACCGATAGCCACGGGCTTGCACGCTTCGACGGGACGGCGCTCTACGAGCACCTCGATCCCCGCGAGGGCTACCATCACGACTGGAACACCTACATCTACAATTTCGGTCGGCGCGAGGTTCAGGGGTTCCTGATCGCCAGCGCGCTGCATTGGCTTGAGCGCTTCCACATCGACGGCCTGCGTGTCGATGCCGTGGCCTCGATGCTCTATCGCGACTACAGCCGCCCGTCAGACGCCTGGATTCCCAACATCCATGGCGGCCGCGAGAATCTCGAAGCCATCGGTTTCTTGCGCCATCTCAATGCGGTGGTCGCCGAACGCTGCCCCGGCGCGATCATGGTGGCCGAGGAATCGACGGCCTGGCCCGGGGTTTCGGCACCGTTGCCCAATGGGCTTGGCTTTTCCTTCAAATGGAACATGGGCTGGATGCATGACACGCTCCAGTACGTCGAGCACGAGCCGATTCACCGCGCTTATCACCACGACAAGCTGACGTTCGGCCTCGTCTACGCCTTCTCCGAGCGCTTTGTGCTGCCGATCTCCCATGACGAGGTCGTGCATGGAAAGGGTTCGCTTCTGGGCAAGATGCCCGGCGATCGCTGGCAGCGTTTCGCCAATCTCCGGGCCTATCTCGGTTTCATGTGGGCGCATCCCGGCAAGAAGCTCTTGTTCATGGGCAGCGAGATCGCCCAGGAGCGCGAATGGAACCACGATGGCGAGGTCGACTGGCATCTGATCGATGACGGCAGACATGCCGGCATCCAGCGTCTGGTGCGCGACCTCAATCATCTCTACGCATCCGAGGTGTCGCTGCACGGGTCGGACGCCGATCCTGCCGGCTTCGCCTGGATCGTGGGCGACGATCGCGCCAACTCGGTCTTCGCGTTCTTCCGCACCAGCGACAAGGGCGCGCCGCTCCTCGTGGTCTGCAACATGACGCCGATGCCCCGGCAAGGCTATCGCATCGGCGTGCCGAAGGCTGGCCGCTGGCGCGAGGTCGCCAACACCGACTCACGTTTCTATGGCGGCAGCGATCTCGGCAACGACGGCGGCGTCGAGGCGCTCGATCAACCATCGCATGGACAATCCCACTCCGTTCAACTCACCCTGCCGCCGCTCGCGACGGTAATCCTGCGCAGCGAGGCATAGCATGGCATCTTCACAGTGGCCCGACCGGCTTCTGCCGGGTTCTTCCTATCCTCTCGGCGCCACCTGGGACGGCCTCGGCACCAACTTCGCCGTCTTCTCGGCCCACGCGACACGGATGGAACTCTGCATCTTCGACCCGTCGGGCCGGCGAGAACTCGCACGGTTCGATTTACCCGAGTGCACCGACGAAGTCTGGCACGGCTATCTGCCGAATGCGCGCGCGGGTCTCGCCTACGGCTATCGGGCGCACGGCCCATACGAGCCGCAGGCCGGCCATCGCTTCAACCCGCACAAACTGCTGCTCGATCCTTATGCGCGGCGGCTGACCGGCGAGATGCGCAATGCCGACGCGCTTTACGGTTATCGCGTCAACTCGGCGCGGGCCGATCTCTCGTTCGATCGGCGTGACAGTGCGCCGGGCGTGATGAAGGCGGTCGTCGCCGACGACAGTTTCAACTGGGCTGACGACCGGCCGCCGGCGGTGCCGTGGTCGGACACGGTAATCTATGAGGCGCATGTGCGTGGCCTCAGCATGATGCGGCAGGATCTGCGGTCCAACGAGCGTGGTACCTTTGCCGCCCTCGGCGATCCCATGTTCATCGACCACCTTCGCCGGCTCGGCGTCACGACGGTGGAACTGCTACCGATCCATGCCTTCGTGCAGGATCGCTACCTGATCGAGAAGGGCCTGCGAAACTACTGGGGCTACAACAGCATCGCCTTCTTCGCGCCGGAGCCGCGCTATCTCTCCGACGGCACGCTCGACGAGTTGCGCATCGCGGTGCGCCGGCTGCACGCGGCCGGCCTCGAGCTCATCCTCGACGTCGTCTACAACCACACGGCCGAGGGCAGCGAACTGGGGCC
>JAKFVZ010000016.1 GCA_021732965.1 Reyranella sp. | reverse complement strand
GCTGACTTCATGGCCGGGGCTGCTGCCAGGATTGCCTTCACGATGTTGTGGTAGCCCGTGCAGCGGCAGAGATTACCCTCCAGTTCGCGGCGCACCGTGGCCTCGTCGAGCTGGTAGTTGTGGCGCTTCACCATGTCGATGGCGCTCATCACCATGCCGGGAGTGCAGAAGCCGCACTGGAGGGCGTGGTTGTCGCGGAAGGCCTCCTGCATCGGGTGCAGCTTGTCGGCGGTCGGGGCAAGGCCCTCGATCGTCGTCACCTTGGCGCCCTCGGCCTGCACCGCGAGCATGGTGCACGACTTGACCGACTGGCCGTCCACATGGACGACACAGGCGCCGCACTGGCTGGTGTCGCACCCGACATGGGTGCCGGTCATGCCGAGATGCTCGCGCAGGAACTGAACCAACAGCGTGCGTGCCTCGACCTTGCCCGAGACGGACTTGCCGTTGACGGTCATGGCGACGGAAATTGTCATACTCAGATCTCCCCTCACGTATTGGTTCGCGCGGCGGGCGCCGGAGCGCTGCCGCAAATCATTGGCGCGACTCTCGCAAGCCCCTCACAGCGCGGTCAAGGGAATTGCAAGTTTCGGTCGCCAGCTGCTAACGACTCGCAAGAAAAACGAGAATCAGGACGACGGCGCCGCCGCCGATGATCGTCCAGTGCCGGAAACCGCGCTGCACTGCAGCAGACGGAACCGGCGGCGGTGACTCGCCCGGCATGGCCATCAGGCGGCGACCGGCGGCGGCGCGCCGACGCTTTCGGCGAACTTGCCGAAGAACTGATCCGCGAGCTTCTTGGCGGTGCCGGTGATCAGGCGCGCGCCCACCTGGGCGATCTTGCCGCCGACCTGGGCGTCCACCTCGTACTTCAGGATCGTGTCGCCGCCGTCTTCGGTCAGGGTTACGACCGCACCGCCCTTGGCGAAGCCGGCGACACCGCCCTGCCCTTCACCGGAGATGCGATAGCCGTTGGGCGGGTCGATGTCGGACAGCGTGACCTTGCCACCGAAGGCGGCGCTCACCGGCCCGATGCGCAGCCTGACCTTGGCCGTCATCTCGGTGGGAGACAGCATCTCCAGCGATTCGCAGCCCGGAATGCAGGCCTGCAAAATCGCCTGGTCGTTCAGCGCCGCGAAGACTTTCTCGCGCGACGCACCGATCCTGTATTCACCCTTGATTTCCATTTCGTAACTCCCGGCTCTCGGCGCCTACCACTTGTTGGTATAGGAGTCCGGAGGCAGTTCTGCCAGTGGTTCGCGCACCGAGACATAGATGGTGGCGACATAGGGCACGGCCATCAGCAGCGCGAGAAACGCGAACCAGTTGGCCTGTGTGTTCCAGAACAGCGTACGGATGACCCAACGGCCGCCATCGGCCGAGACGAAACCGCCTGCACCGCCGTCGTGCAGCTTGATGGCACCTTCCGTCACCACCAGCACGATGGCCCAGAAGATCAGCATCGAGGCCAGCACGATCTCGGGCAGGACAGGCGCGAAGCGGCTGAGACGACGGTCCATGCGCACGAAGCCGCGGCTGCCGTCGTAGCCCAGCAGGCGGCCGAAGGAGAGCGCCTTGGCGATGCGATGATCGCGCGCAACGGGCTCGGTGCGCAGGATGGTGATGGTCTTCCACAGCATCAGCACGATGCTCGGGATCACGAAGCTCCACATCGGAAAGTCGCGATACCGGCCGTCGATGGCGATCTGGCGGAACCAGTCGCCGATGCGGATCACGCCATCGTACCAGTCGATGCTGATCACGATGAGGTAGAAGATGCACAGCAGCGTCAGCACCAGATAGAGCATCTG
The DNA here is from genome assembly GCA_021732965.1 of Reyranella sp. GTDB lineage: Bacteria > Pseudomonadota > Alphaproteobacteria > Reyranellales > Reyranellaceae > Reyranella. The sequence goes on along the minus strand of JAKFVZ010000016.1, from coordinate 3,382 downwards.
CGCCAGCAGGTCGGTGCGCTGGACGATGCGGTAGCGCGGCAGTTCGCGCCACGCCCGCCAGGATTCGCGGACCCGTGCGCCGTAGAGCGACGGGTCGGCCATCTGGCCGGTCAGGCTGTCGGAGATGCCGCGCAGCAGCGCGTAGCTGAACAGGGCGAGCAGGATGGCCCAGAAGGCGACGCCGAGGGTCCGCTCGAAGTAGAAGTTGCGGGTCACGTCGACCCAGGTCGCCTCGACGTAGCAGGTCGCCACGAGCTGGGCGAAGAACGCGAAGATGACGATGCCCTTCCAGTGGCGCGCCTTGCGCTGTGTGGCATAGGCCAGCAGCAGCAGGGCACCGGCGATCGTCGAGATGGTGAACAGGATCTGCCAGTGCGGCTCCGCCCGCACCGGCTTGCCGAGTCCGAACTTGTCGTGGCGCTGGGCGTCCAGCAGACCCCAGGCGGCGCCGACAGTGCCCTCCTGGCGGGCCTTCCAGTACTGGTCGAACGCCTCGATGACGTTGTAGTCGAAGCCCTCGCGCTCCGCGGCCTGGCGGAAGATCGAGAAATACTTCACCTGCTCGACGCGGCCCGGGCGTGCGTCGGACCGCATGCGGCCGTCGCTCGGCCAGCCGGTCTCGCCGATCACGATTTTCTTGTCGGGGAAGCGCGCCTGGACCTTCTTGTAGATGTCGACCAGATGCTTCTCGATCGCGAGCTTGCCGTCGGCTTCCCTGCGGTCCACGCCGATCGGCTCGTCCTCCCAGTAGGGGAGGATGTGGATCGTGATGAAGTCGACCTCGTCGGCCAGCTGCGGATTGCGCAGCCAGAATTCCCAGACATCGGCGTAGGTCACCGGCTGCGTGACCCGCTGCTTCACCTGTCGGATGTAGCGGCGCAGCTCGTTGGCCGTCAGGTCCTTGCGCAGGAGCACCTAGTTGCCGACGATCACCCGCTCGATCGTGTCCTTATACTTGTTGGCATGATCGATCAGCAGGTTGATCTGCTCGAGATTTTCCTTGTCGTTGTTGTTCAGCCACGCACCGTGCCAGACCTTGAGCCCGTACTTGCCCGCCCGTTGCGGCACCGTCTCCAGGTTCTCGCCCGAGGAATAGGTGCGGACCGCCTTGACCTTGCCTTCCAGCCGCTTGAGATCGGCGTCGATCTGATCGGGCGTCGGGAAGGTGCGCGTCAGCGGGCTCTGGCCCGGCCTGTACGGCGCGAAGGAAACGCTCTGGAGAGGCGCGGCGCTCCAGCCGGCGATGTCGACCGGCCGGTTCGGAACCCACCACCACAGGAAATTGAGAGCCGCTACGACCGCGAAAGCCAGCAGCGCCACGAGTGCACGCATGGACAGGCTTGTAGCAGGATCGCTGAGCGGACGTATGGCTTTTCGAGGGCTCTTGTCCCCAAAAGCTACAGGGCGCCCCTCTGCAGGCCGGCGATGGCCTGACGCACGACCTGGTGACCGCGAAACAGCACCGCCTCCTTCCAGTCGTCGGTCTCGGGGTAGAACTGCCGCCGCATGGCCTTGCGCACCGCCTCGGCTTCCTTGCCCAGCGGGTCGCCGTATTTATGCAGCCAGTGATCGGCCCGGAAGGCCTTCTGGCCGCTCTCGCGGTCGAAGGTACCGTATTCCAGGGTGCACATGGTGAGCCGGGTCTGGGGCTCCTTCAGGACCCGGTTCAGCCCGTAATGGCCGAGACCGTCGCGCGCCTGGGAGGCCGTCTGTCCCCTCTTCGACTCGGTGACCGATTCGCCCCAGAAATTGCGGACCCGCCGCGAACCGCCGGTGCCGATGTCGTAATGCGTGATCGGCTCGCCGTAGCCATACGGGCCGAGGCCGGTGTGGAAATCGACCACGGCCACGTCCTGGCGGCTCTTCAGATAGCGGTCGACGATGGCGTGGAGCGTGCGGTTGGACCAGGCCGGCCCGCCGCCGCCGTAGAACATCCCGTCGGCGTGGCTGTACTGGCCGCCCGAGACGGCGCGGAAGAACTCGACGTCGCCCACCTTGCGCCGGTAGGCCGCCAGCCGAGCATCGGCCGCTGCCCGTCCCGCCTCGCTGAAATCGGCCGGCACGAGATCGTCGGCGATCTCGAGGTAGCCCTCGTTTACGGGATAGGGCCTGGAATGGTCGACATAGTTGCGATTGAGGTCGTTGCCCTCCTCCGTCACGCGCCGCGTCCAGGCGAAGCCGTAGGGGTTTATCGCATGAACGAACAGAGCCGCCGTGCCCCTGGGCAATCCGGAGGCGCCGATGCCGGCCAGCCAGTCGACCTGGAAGCCGGAGCCGCAATAGCCTTCGACGCCGTGCGTGGACGAGATCGTCACCATCACCTTCGTGGCGTCGGCCGGGCCGAGCCAGGCAACGTCTGTCGACAGCGATTCGCCTTTCGGCCCCTTGGTCGGGTTGTCGTAGCGGAAGGTCTCGGCGTCGGCGAGCCGGGCGGCCGCCAGGAACTTGTCGCGCGCCTCGCTGTAATCGGCGGCGAAGGAGGCAATGTTGTTCATGGTCGACGATACCTCGTCCAAGGCTTCACACATTTCAGAAGACGCCGTCTGCTCCTCCCTGTTGTTTGGGAAGGAGACATACCGAACACATACCAAATTAGCCTGGTTTATCGGTTGAAATCGATGGGCTTGAGCGCGACGTTGCGGAAGACTGGATGCCTGTCATGTTCGTCTGTGGGGGAGTCGCCAGCATGCGGGCGACGGTCTGCTGAAAGACCGGGTCTAGCTTGGGGGAGAATTTTCCAGCCATGCGCTTCAATCCTGCTTTCGAAGATCGCCCAGATGAAGCGATGATTATAGCACGCATCCTCGGCGGATATGGCGAGCTCGAATTCCTGCTCGCCGTGTGCCTAGGAAATGTGTTGGGAGACACGAAGAAAGCGCTTCGAGTGTTTTTCAGGACCAGAGGAGAAACGGCCCGCATTGCGACCGCCGACGCTCTTGCGGTGGACGACTACGGCAACGCGGGCCTTAAGGCCCCTTACGCTGACGCCCTAGGCGCAATGCGAGGAGCGCTGAAACTTCGGAACGCCTTTGCGCACTCGCATTGGGTCGCGTTGAACGTCGAGCCATACAACGTTCACGGCCTCTTCTACGTGGCTCTGGGCGAGTCGGCGCTTCCTTCAGAGAGCTTCACCTATGAGTGGATGCATGCAGAAATCAACCTTCTGAAGCAGATGGAAGGCTACTGCGCATATGCGCGACAAGCCCTGATGTATCTGGATGCGGAGTGGCAGGCGAAGCGGTCAGGGAAGCCAAACCTTGTCGTTCCAAAAGCGAAAAAACGACAGCCACCGACTCCGCGTATTGTTGTGGATCCAAATACTCTGAAGTGGCTGCCAAAATCTCTTTGATGCCGGCTAATAAAGCGAAAGCGGTCAGAACCA
>JAKFVZ010000300.1 GCA_021732965.1 Reyranella sp. | reverse complement strand
CGTCGACATCATCCACGTGCCCTACAAGGGTGCGGGGCCGGTCTATACCGACCTGATGGCGGGCATCGTGAACATGATGTTCGCCAACATGCCCTCGATGCTGCCGCAGGTCCGCTCCGGCAAGCTCAAGGGGCTGGGCGTCACTTCGGCGCAGCGCTCCAAAGCGGCGCCCGACATTCCGGCCATCGCCGAGACGGTGCCGGGCTATGTCGCCACCTCGTGGTACGGCATCGGCGCGCCCGCCGGCACGCCCGAGCCGATCCTCGCGAGGCTCGAAGCGGCCATCGCCGAAGCGCTGAAGTCGCCGGACATCCAGAAGCGCTGGAACAACGATCTCGGCCTCGACATGCCGCCGCCGGGCCGCGCCGGCTTCGACCAGTTCCTCGCCGAGGACCGCAAGCTGTGGGAGCCCGCGGTCAAGGCATCGGGCGTGAAGCTCGACTGATCCCTCATCCGGAGTAGCGTTGATGTCCGTACAGTTTGCTGAAACTCCCGACGAAGCCGGGGAAATCGCGGCGCGCTGGCTCGACTCGTTCGGGACAGCGCTTCAGGCGCAGGATGCCGCCGTCGTCGCGGCGACCTTCATCTCCGACGGACATTGGCGCGACGTGCTCGCCTTCACCTGGGACGTCGTCACTCATTCCGGGCGGACGGCGATCGAGGTGGCGATGGCTCCGGTGCTGGCGCGCACCGCCGCGAGGGACGTCCATATCCCCGGCATGCGCACGCCGCCGCGTCGCGTGAAGCGGGCCGGCATCGAGTGTATCGAGACGATCTTCGAGTTCGAGACCGCTTTCGGTCGAGCCAACGCCGTCGCGCGTCTCGTCGACGACGGCGGGACGTGGCGGGCCTGGTCGGTGCTCACCACCCTCGAGGAGCTGCACGGCTGGCCCGACGGACGGCCGCGCGAGTTGAGCGACGCCGAGCGCTACAGCCGCGACTTCGGCGGCGACAACTGGCTGGACCAGCGCGTGAAGGCGCGCGCCTACGAGGATCGCGATCCCGTCGTGCTCGTCGTCGGCGGCGGGCAGGCCGGTCTCGCCACTGCTGCGCGCCTGCGGGCGCTGGGCGTGGATACTCTGATTGTCGATCGCCACCAGCGGATCGGCGACAACTGGCGGCGGCGCTATCACTCGCTCACCCTGCACAACGAGGTGCACGTCAATCACCTGCCGCTGATGCCGTTCCCGCCGACCTTCCCTGTGTTCATTCCCAAGGACAAGCTGGCGAACTGGTTCGAGTCCTATGTCGACAATCTCGATCTCAATTATTGGACCGACACGCAGCTCACCTCGGGCCACTACGATGAGGCCGCGCGGCGCTGGACGGTGACGCTGAAGCGTGGCGACGGGACGGAGCGCGTGCTGCATCCGCGCCATGTCGTCTTCGCCACCGGTGTGAGCGCCATTCCGATCAAGCCGTCGCTGCCGGGGCTCGACTCCTTCACCGGCACGGTGATGCATTCCGGTGCCTATACGAACGGCGCGGCCTGGAAGGGACGCAAGGCGATCGTGGTCGGCACCGGCAACAGCGGCCACGACGTGGCGCAGGATCTCTGCGCCAGCGGGGCCCATGTCACCATGGTGCAGCGCAGCCCGACCTATGTCGTGTCGATCCGTGAGGCCCAGAAGGTGTACTCGATCTACACCGAGGGCCTGCCGTTCGAGGATTGCGACCTGCTGGCCGCCGCCTCGCCTCATGCGGTGCTGCAGCGCGCCTACCAGCTCTCGACCGCCGAGATGCGCGGGATCGACCGCGATCTCCTGTCGGGACTGGAGAAACGTGGTTTCCGCCTGACATTCGGCGAGGACGATACCGGCTTCCAGATGATGTATCTGCGCCGTGGCGGCGGTTACTACTTCAACGTCGGCTGCTCCGACATGATCGTCGACGGGCGCATCGAGCTGATGCAGTACGACGACATCGACCGGTTCGAAGCCGGCGGCGTCCGCCTGAAGGACGGGACCCTGCACGAGGCCGAGCTGGTGGTCGTTGCCACAGGCTACAAGAACCAGCAGGAGACGGTGCGCGCCTTCCTGGGCGACGCGGTGGCCGACCGGATCGGTCCCGTGTGGGGCTTCGACGAGGGCGGCGAACTCGCCAACATGTTCAAGCCGACGCCGCAGCCCGGCCTGTGGTTCATCGCCGGCAGTCTGGCCCAGTGCCGCATCTACTCGCGCTATCTCTCGTTGCAGATCAAGGCGCGCGAGGAGGGGCTGATCCAATAGTTTTCGAAGCGGCTCATTGGAGCGCGCCACTCCAGTGGCGCTCAAGCTTAGTCGTTGGTCAAAGTCATGAGTGCAACTGGAGTTGCGCGCTCCCTTGCCCCTAGATGAACTGACGGATCGCTGCGATCACGACCAGGGCGCCGATCGCCATGACGGCGCTGCCCAGCGAGATCACGTAGAGCGCGCGGCCCGGCGACAGGCGGCCCATGTGGGCGGCGATCCAGAAGAAGGGATCGTTGACGTGGCAGATCGCCATCGAGCCCGCGCCGACCGCGGCGGCGGCGATGGCGCGGCCCGAGGCGCTGTCGAGGCCGAGCGCGGGCAGCATCGGCTCCACCATGCCCGAGGCGGTGAGCACGGCGGTGAGCGAGTTGCCCTGCATCGTCTTCACGATGGCGGCGGCCAGGAAGGGCGTCAGCACGCCGTAGCGCGGGTGCAGTGCATATTCGGCCAGCAGCTCCGACATGCCGGTCTCGTCGAACACGCGGGCAAGCCCGCCCGACGCGCCGACCGCCAGCAGCAAGGGCGCCCAGGACCGTCCGGCCAGCGCCGAGGGCTCCCAGCGACGCGCCAGCACGATCGCGAGCGTGATCGCGATGGCCGTCAGCATCAGCGGCTTGGAGATGCCGATGTAGAATTCGCGCGAGCCGCCCTTGCCCAGCGGCTCGCTCGGCATCTGGGCGACCGACTGCAGCACGAGCAGCACCAGCGGGATGGCGATGCACAGCCAGGCCCAGGAGAGCTGCCCCTTGACCGGCGTCGATGGCACCTGCCGCGCGACATGCCACCAGCCCAGGGCGACGGCCGCCGCGGCGACAGGCAGCGCGATCATGAATTCGGTGCGGATGTTGGCCTTCATCACCGACGCCGCCGCAACGGCCAGCGGCGAGGGGGCGAGCAGGGCCGCGACGGCCAGAAGCGTGAGCGCGAGGCCCAGCGCGCGGCGCGGTGCGTCCTGACCCGCCGGCTGCAGCAGCGCCAGCCCGCCCGAAGCCGAGGCGCCGAGACCCGCCACGATGCCGGCGGCGGCCGACGTGCCGGTGCCGAGCGGCGTGCGCAGCAGCAGGGAGCCCACCAGCGCGCCGGCGACGACGAGCAGGCCGGTGTGCTCCAGCGCCGTCGTGAAGCCCAGTCCGAATGCCTTGCCGACCGACTGGAAGGTCATGTCGGCGGCGATGCCATAGACGACGACGGTGGCCATGATCGCCAGGAAGGCCGGCAGGCGTACCCGCTGGATCAGGAAGACGATGGCGGCGACGGCGATCGGGAGCAGGAGGGAGGCGAGAATCATGACGGGACGAACCTTAATGGCCTGCTACAGTCCCGTCATGCGCCTCCTCGTCGCTCTCCTGATCCTGTTCGGTCTCGTCGCGCCCGCCGCGCAGGCCGAGGCGCTGGTGCGAATCGAGGGCAAGAACTTCGTGGAGCCGGACGGCCGCATCCTGCGCCTCAAGGGAATCAGCCTCGGCAACTGGCTGATGCCCGAAGGTTACATGTTCAAGTTCGAGGTCGCGAAGTCGCCGCGCCAGATCTACGGCGCGTTCGATCGGCTGCTGGGACACGAACGCGCCGCCGATTTCTGGCGGCAGTATCGCGACAGCTACGTGACCGAGGAGGATATCCGCTTCATCAAGTCCGTCGGCTTCAACATGGTGCGGGTGCCGCTGCACTGGCGGCTGTTCATGGGGGCCGACGGCGAGATCGGGGGCGAGGGCTGGTCGCTGCTCGACCGCGTGGTCGGCTGGGCGGCAGGCGCCGGGCTCTATGTCATTCCCGACCTTCATGCGGCGCCAGGCGGACAGACCGGCATCAACCACGATGACGGGCCGGGCTATCCGCTCATGTTCTACGTGCGGCGCGATCGCGATCTCACGGTGAAGCTGTGGCGCGCCGTGGCGCAGCGCTATCGCGGAAACCCGGCGATCCTGGGCTACGACATCCTGAACGAGCCGATCGCACCCTATCACGACGTGGCGACGCTGAACGCGCGGCTGGAGCCCTTCTACAAGCGCGCGACGGCGGCGATCCGCGACGTCGATCCCGAGCGCATCGTGATCCTGGCGGGCGGCCAGTGGAGTTCGAGCTTCGCGATGTTCGGCCCGCCCTTCGCGAAGAACCTCGCCTATACCTACCATTCGTTCTGGGCGTCGACGAAGCGCGACTCGATCCAGCGGCATCTGAACTTCGCCAACCTTTACGACGTGCCGCTGTTTCTCGGCGAGACCGGCGAGCTGACCGATGAATGGAACGAGCGCTTTCGCCGCCTGCACGAGATGCACGACATCGGCTGGTCGTTCTGGACCTACAAGAACCTCGACACGCCATCGACCATCGTCTCGATCCCGCGGCCCGAGGGCTGGAAGGAGATCGTGGCCTATGCCGACGGCGCCACGAAGGAGAAGCCGGCGCCGGCGCTGATCGATCGCGCCGTCGCGCAGTACCTCGACGGGATACGGTTCAGGAACGGCACGGTGCGCTGGAGCTATCTCGCGTCGCTCGGCCTGAAGGGCGCTCCGTAAAGGACGGCTCCGTTCAGTGCCCGCGGCGCCACTGTCGTCCGGACGAGCCCGACTTGCCGGTGCCCAGAAGCGCCGATATGCGCGCTTCCATCGAATCGCGGAAGCGGATCCAGTTGCCCTTGCTGCCGGGAGACTCGGCATCGAGCGCGCGGCGGACGAGCGCCTTCGAGTTCGCGTGCCGCCAGTCGCCGAACGCGGCGCGGATGGAGGTCGCCTCCTCGTCGAGCATGCGTTCGACCAGGCGGAGGATGTGGTTGCGGATCGGACCCCAGTCCTTCGTCGAGGAATTGTAGGTGCCGCCCATGACGGTCGCGTTCGAATGCTTGTTGGAGCCGTGCATGCGATAGGCGTAGAGCGCGTCGTGGATGGCGACCGATCCCGTGAGCAGGCCGGCGAAGGTCGACAGATAGTAGTCGAGATAGAGCTTCAGGTCGCTGTCGGGAACGAACAGAAAGA
>JAKFVZ010000298.1 GCA_021732965.1 Reyranella sp. | reverse complement strand
GCCTAACCGTTAACCATATGGTTAACTTTCAAAACACTGCCCTCGACCGAACTTTCGCAGCCCTTGCCGACCCGACCCGACGCGCACTGCTGGCCCGGCTCGACGCGGAAGAAGGCTTGGCCGTCAGCGAGCTGGCGCGGCCGTTCCCCGTCTCGCTGCCGGCGATCATGAAGCATCTCGACGTCCTGTCGGCGGCGGGCCTGATCGAGCGCTCGAAGTCGGGGCGCACCGTGACCTGCACGCTCAAGGCCCAGCCGATGGAGCAGGCGATGAGCTGGCTCGCGCATTACGAGCGGTACTGGACGCGGCAGCTCGACCGCCTCGCCGCCTTCCTGGAGGAGGAACACACATGGCCAGCAAACCCAGCCTCGCCCTCAAGCGGCGCCTCAATGCGCCGCCCGAGAAAGTCTACGAAGCCTGGACGCAGCCGGAAAAGATGATCCGGTGGTGGGGCGTCACCGGCCATCACCGCACGCCCATCGCCGAGACCGACCTGCGCGTCGGTGGCCGTTTCCGCGTCCAGTTCTGGACGCCGGACGACGAGCATCACAGCGTGAGCGGCGTCTATCGCGAGGTCGTGCCGCCCCGGAAGCTCGTCTTTTCCTGGGCCTGGCAGAGTACCCCTGAGCGCGAATCGCAGGTCACGATCGACCTGAAACCCGACAATGACGGCACGATCCTCACCCTGACCCACGAACAGTTCTTCAGCGAGAAGGCGCGCGACGATCATCGGGGCGGCTGGAACATGGGGCTCGACAGGCTCGAGGCATACCTCGGGTGACGGGTCCGTCGCGCACAGCGGCTGAAGCCGGCGATTCCCGCTGCCCCGGCCCGGCCGGATCGTTGTAAGCTGGGCGCCATCCGGATTGACAGATTGGGAGAAGCTCCATGCCCGCACTCTCGCTCGACCATTACAACATCTACTGCACCGACCTCGATGCCACCGTGCGTTTCTACGAACGCTATGTCGGCCTGACCAACGGCGAGCGTCCGCCGTTCCCCTTCCCCGGCGCCTGGATGTACGCCGGCGAGAAGGCGATCCTCCATCTCGTGTCGGAGACCGGCCGCGGCGACCAGGGCAGCGGCGCCATCGACCATATCGCCATCAACTGCGCCGACATCCGCGGCACGCTCGACCAGATCAAGAAGGACGGCGTGGCCTTCGAAGTGAAGAAGGTGCCGGCGCGTCCGCTGCAGCAGGTCTTCGTCCACGATCCCGACGGCGTGATGATCGAGCTGAACTTCTGGCACGAGGAAGACGTGGCGGAACTGGCCGGCTACGACCCGATGGCCAACAAGGTCACGGCCGAGAAGCAGAAGGTTCCGGCCTGACGACAAGGGGCGGCATGCGCCGCGTCGATCTTCAATCGCAGGTCGGTGTGGTCGCCAGCCGCTCCCAATAGTCCGGCGGCAGAAGATCGCGGCCGGCCAGCAAACAATCGAGATACGCCCGAGGCGGCCTGAGACCCTCGCCTCGGATCAGCCCGACATAGACGATCGCGTCGACTTCCTCGCCGGTGTCGGAGCGCACGACGCGGATCGTCCGGCGTTCATAGTGACCGGCGGCGACGCCCTCGTAGATGTCGAGCACCTCGAAGCCGGCGTCCGGCAGGGCATTCAGCGTGCCGTGCACCACGCCGGCCGCGTCCGGCACGATGCTGGCGGCCGCTCCGCCTTTCAGAAGCCTCGAGGGCTTGTCGAACACGAGCGTCCAGCCATCGAGGCGGCCGGCGATGCGTTCGCCGCGCGGCACGCCCTTCGGTGCGAGGCGCTGGTCGAACAGGCGCGCCGCATCCATGTTGGAGCCGTAGGCGAAGTACCAGATCAGGCCATTCGCCATACCCGCACCTTTTCCTCGTAGCCACGGATCTCGACCGATCCGAGGTCGACGGCCCCCTCACACGAGGTTGCATCGAGTACCGACTGCGAGACCAGGAGCTGAGCCCCCAATTCCTTGGTGAGCTGCTCGAGCCGGGCCGCCAGGTTCACCGTGTCGCCGATCACCGTGTATTCCTTGCGCTGCGGCGAGCCCACCGTGCCGGTCACCGCCTCGCCGAGATGGATGCCGATGCCCACGCGCAGCGCCCAGCCCGGATGCGTGGCATTCCATTCCCTGACCGTGTCGATCATCGCTCGCGCCGCCGCCAGCGCGTTCCGGGCCGCCGCGGGATCGGCGAGAGGCGCGCCGAACAGCGCCAGGAAGCCGTCGCCGAGGAATTTGTTGATGATGCCGTTGTTGCGGTCCACCACCTCGATCATGTGGGCGAAGAATGCGTTGAGCAGTGCGACCGTCTCCTCCGCCGAACGCTGGCGCGTCATCGCCGTGAAGCCCCTGATGTCGAGGAACAGCACGCACACGGTCCGGATCTCGCTCGGGGGCTCGCTCTGCGTGGCTAGCAGCCGGTCGACCACCGCCGGAGAGACGTGCTGTCCGAAAAGATTGGTGACCCGGTCACGTGCCGCCACCGCCCGCACGGACTGCTCGAACTGGGTGCGCAGGCTGTTGGCCACGAACCCTGCAACCAGGCCGCTGGTAAACAGGACGAGCGTGCGGCTGAAATGGAACAGCAGCGTTTCCTGCGGGATGTCGCCCCACGGTTCGATCGGCAGCAGCCAGAGCACGAGCACCATCTGCTGCACGCCCGCGACGCTGCCCGTCCAGACCGACAGCCAGAAATCGAGCCGCAGGGTCGATAACAGGATGAAGATGAAATAAAGCAGCGGCGGCCAGAAGCTGAAGACCAGCAAAGGGTCCATGTAGTGGCTCAGCGTGACGATGATGGCAGCCGGCAGGGACGTCTCGATGAAGGCGTTGCCGAAGCGGGCGATCTGCGGAAAATCCAGGCCTCTCGATGCGCGGTATCCCAGGAACGTGAGCGAACCCAGTTCGTACAGAAGGAAGGGACCGATGCCGACAAACGGAAGCCAGCCGGGCACGTCCCGCGCGAAGATGCGGGACGTATAGGACGGGAAGAGATTGACGACGCCCAACGACAGGGCCAACAGCGCTGCGAGGATGATCGCCAGCGCGCGCATGCGCTGCTGCTCGCTGCGGATGATCTCGCGGCGCAGCGCGTCTGAGAAGAAGTCGGGCGCCGCGTCGGGCATCGCGGACAAACTAGCCAGCGCTGGCGGGCTCCACAACGGCCCGAGGCGGTGCTAGGTAAAGAACATGTCCATGAAGGAGATCGCGCGGGAGCTGCAGGGCAAGGTCGCCAACCTGGCGCTGCGCATGCCGATTTCCTGGGTCAACATCCTGGCCGGGCCGCCGGTCGGCGTGGATGGCCGCACCCTGGACGGGCGTACCCAATGGTTCCTGAAGCTCCTGGCCCATGGCGGCCAGCCCGCCGTGCACACGATGAGCGTCGCGGACGCGCGCGAGGACTTCGACGCCTTCATGCAGTTGCTGGGCGGCAAGCCCGCGCCCGTCAGCTCCATCCTCGACCGCACCCTGCCCGGCCCCGCCGGCCCGATGCGCATCCGCATCTACCGGCCGGCCGACAGCGTGGCACGCCTGCTGCCGACCATCGTGTATTTCCATGGCGGCGGCTGGGTCATCGGCAGCCTCGAAGGCTACGATCTCGCCTGCCGCTATTTTTGCGCGCGCTCGGGCTGCGCCGTCGTCTCGGTCGACTATCGGCTGGCGCCTGAACACAAGTTTCCCGCCGCGGTCGACGATGCCGTCGCCTCCTATCGGTGGCTGGCGGGCGAGGCGGTCTCGCTCGGGCTCGATCACGATCGGATCGTCGTGGCGGGAGATTCCGCGGGTGGTGCCCTTGCCGCCGTGGTTGCCCAGACCGTGCGCCACGACCCCCATCCGCCCTGCCTGCAGTGGCTGATCTACCCCGCCACCGACATGGCCGGCGATACCGCGTCCCACAAGAGCTGCGGCGAGGGCTTCCTGCTGACCCAGGCCGACATGGCCTGGTTCCGCATGCACTATCTCAGCCCGGGCGCCCCCGAAGTCGACGATCCGCGGGCCTCGCCGTTGCGCGCGCCCGATCTCTCGGGCGTGGCGCCGGCCCTGATCTTCACCGCGGGCTTCGATCCGCTGCGCGACGAGGGACAGGCCTATGCCGTGCGCCTGCAGGCCGCCGGGGTGAAGGCGATCCATCGCGAATTCGAGACGCTCATACACGGATTCATCGGCATGCGGGGGGCCGTCCACGCGGCGGCCCGGGCGATGGACGACATGGTGGCTGGCGTGCGTCACGAACTGGCGCAGCTTGGACGATGATGAGGCCTGGGGAGGAGCGGCGGATCATGGGTGGCGACGGCACGACACCGACCGAAGCGCGCGGCGAACGCGCCGGGCGCCGCGAACAGAACAAGGCGGAGAATCGCACGGCACTGTTGAAAGCCGCTCGCGGCGTTTTCGCCGAAATGGGTTACGGCGCGGCCAGCGTGCGCGACATCGTGCGCCGCACCGATCTCGCCTCGGGCACCTTCTATAACTACTTCAAGGACAAGGACGAGATCTTCGAGGCCGTCGTCGGCGAGCTGACCGGTGTGTTGCTGCAGCGCCATCGCGACGGCCGCGGCAAGGCGACCTCGACCGAGGAATTCGTGCGCCTGCACTATGCCGCCTACTTCAACTTCCTGGCCGAGGATCCGGAGCTCCTGGCGCTGGCCCGGTCGAGCTTCACCGCCGTTCGCACGCTGCTCGACAAGCCCGACGTGCGGGCACTCGCCAAGGCGCTGAACGACGACATCCGCGCCGCGATCACTCAGGGCATCCTGCCCAATGTCGACGTGTCCTATCTCAGCGCGTCCATGGCCGGCATCGCCTTCGAGATCTCGATGGTCATGGTTGCCCGCGACCCCGTCGACCCCGATGCCGCCGCGGAGTTCGCAACGCACCTCATGCTGGGTGGCCTCGACAAGCTGCCGCGGCGCTGACCCAAAAGAAAAACGGCGGCCCCTCGCGGAGCCGCCGTTTGTTTCGAACCGGTGCCCCGGAGAACGATCAGCCGCCCTGGGCGATCGTGTTGCGCAGGGTGCCGATGCCCTCGATCTCGACTTCGCAGACGTCGCCCGGCTTCAGCCAGGGCTGCGGCTTGCGGGCCATCGCCACGCCCGACGGCGTGCCGGTGATGATGATGTCGCCCGGATCGAGCGTCATGCACTTGCTGAGTTCGTGCACCAGCGTCGGCACGTCGAAGATCAGGTCGTCGGTGTTGCTGTACTGCATGGTGACGCCGTTGACGC
>JAKFVZ010000524.1 GCA_021732965.1 Reyranella sp. | reverse complement strand
GACGGCGAGCTGACGTTCAGGCCCATCGCGCCGTTCAGCGCCGGGGCGTCGGGCAAGGCGCGGCTGGCGTTCAGCAGCACCTGCCATTCGACGGCATCGACCTGGATGTCGACGCCGCAGGCCTGCCTCAGGTTCTCCTGCAGCGCCTCGTTCATCGGCAGCGGCAGCATCTGGCCCGAGCCCGAGGTCGAGATCATCACCTTGAAGGAGAGTGGCTTCTGCGGCGTGAAGCCCGCCTCGGCCAGCAGCTTCTTGCCCTTGGCCGGATCGAACTTGTACTGGTTCTCGGGCTTGCCGAAGGCGGCATCGGTGGGCTTCAGCCAGCCGACCGACGGCTCGGCCGTGCCGTTCAGCATCGAGACGATGGCGTTGCGGTCGATGCAGTAGTTCAGCGCCTGGCGCACGCGGACATCGGCCAGCGGGCTGTTCTTGGCGGCCATGTTGTAGAACCACGGCCAGACGTGCGGATACGAATTGGTCGAGATGACGTAGCCCGCCTGCTTCAGCGACGGGATGCCGTCCGGCGGCGGAACCTCGATCCAGTCGACACGGCCCGAACGCAGGGCGGCCAGACGCGTATTGGCTTCCGGGATCGGCATCAGCAGGACCGCGTCGACCTTGGCCTTGCGGGCCGGATCCCAGTATTCGTCGTTGCGGCCGAGCGATACCGACTGGCGCGGCACGACCTTCGTGATCTTGAACGGACCCGTCCCGGCACCGCCGGCGGCACCGACCTTGCCCCAGTCCTTGCCGAGCTTCTCCCACTGCGTGGGCGACGAGGTGAGGATGTAAGGCACCATCCAGGGGAAATAGGACGCGACCTGCGTGGTGGTGAGAGCCACCGTGTAGTCGTCGATCTTCTTCCACGAGGCGAGGATCGGCACGCGCGCGCGCATGATGCCGGTCGCGGGCGCCTCGAACTGCGCGCTGTCCTTGTTGAAGATGCGATCGAGGTTCCAGATCACCGCATCGGCGTTGAAGTCGGTGCCGTCATGGAATTTCACACCTTTGCGGAGGTTGAAGATCCAGGTCTTCTTGTCGTCCGGCGCCTGCTTCCAGCTCTCGGCGAGCCCGGGCCGCAGCGTGGCGAGTTGGTCCGACTTGGACAGGTCGAACAGGATCAGCCCCTCGAAGATCGGGAAGCCGAGGAAGCGCATGCCCTCGAAGCCGTTATTCGGCATGCCCGTGGTCGTCGGGATGTCCGACGCCGTCATGGCGATGCGAAGCGTCTTTTCCTGGGCCTGCACGGCCGAAAGCGGGACGATTGACGCTGCTGCGATCGCAACGGCAAGGCTGAATCGGCGAAGGCTCATGCAAGTGCTCCTGAAGTCTGGTCCCCAGGCGCGACATGCAATCAATGGGCCATGAGTTCCTCGAAGCGGCCGAGATAATCCCTTGCATGCGCCTTGTAGTCGGCGCCCGGGATTTGCAGGTGGGCATCGGAGACCATGGCCCACATGGCCTCGCGCAAGGCGCTTGCCGCCTTCATCGCCTGGAAGGACCGCCGCAGATCGGCCGATACATTGCCCTCGAAATAGGCATCCAGAAGCGCCGTATCCTCGGCCTCGCCGAAGGCGCCGTTCGCAGAGAGATTGGCCAGGTCGAACATGGCCGTGCCGAAGCCGCCATACTCCCAGTCGATCAGCCAGAGACGCTGTCCGTCGTCCATGACGTTGCCCGGCAGCAGATCGTGATGGCCGAAGATGATCGGCATCGGCGCCTGCGCCGCTTCGAGCGCCCGGTTCGCCTCGAGGTAGCGCGGTACGCCGGCCGCGAACGAGCTGCCCGCCGCCGCGATCGTGCGGCCGTAGTCACGGATCACGTGGAACACCGAAAAGAAACTCGGCGGCCCCGCGAGATGCTGGCCGACCTCGCGATGGCACTTCCGCAGCAGCGGCGCGAGATGCTGGATGTTCGCGCGCAGATCCGCTTCGGTGAAGGTCCGGCCATCGACGAAGCGCATCACGAGGAGGCCAGGCTCGGTGTGGACGACTTCGGGCGAGAGGCCGGCGGCATGCGCGGCCACGGAGGCCGCTCGCTCGCGATCACGGAAGACGTGATGGACTGGAATGTCGTCGCCGCAACGCACGACGAACTTCTCGCCGGCATCCTCGACGACATAGGACAGGTTGGTCAGCCCGCCCGTCAGCGGTGCCATGGTCACCGGGCCGCGCCAACACGCCAGCGCCGCGATCCTGCGTTCGAGGTCAGTCACGGGCTTTTCGCATCGCGGCGTGGTCTTCCAACCGTCATCCACTCGATCATTTCACGATGCCCGGCGGCACGCTACCCTCGCGCCCTCTCAAGGAGGAAATGAAATGCCCGACGCACACGTCCCCAACACCATCACCGGCCGCGACGCCTTCCTGCGCGTGCTGAAGGACGAAGGCGTCACCAAGATGTTCGGCAATCCCGGCACGACCGAACTGCCGATCATGCATGCGCTCTCCTCGGCGCCGGAGATGGGCTACGTGCTCGCTCTGCAGGAAGCCGTCGTGATCGCCATGGCCGACGGCTATGCGCGCGCCTCCGGCAAGCTGGTCTCGTGCAACGTCCACGTGGCGCCCGGCCTCGGCAATGCCATCGGCTCGATCTACACCTCGATGATGTCGGGCACGCCGATGATCGTGACCGCCGGCCAACAGGAGCAGGGCCACGGCCTGACCGAGCCTCTCCTCTACGCGCCGCTGGTGCCGATCGCGCAGCCGGTCGTGAAATGGGCCACCGAGGTCAGCCGCATCGAGGACCTGCCGCGGATCCTGCGCCGCGCCGCCAAGGTCGCGCTGACCGCACCGACCGGCCCGGTCTTCATCTCGCTGCCGGGCGACATCCTGAACAACGAAGCCGCCATCGACATGGGCGACGTGACCCGCGTCGACACGGCGGTGCGCCCCAGCGATGCCGCCCTGGAGCAGCTCGCCAAACGCCTGTTGTCCGCGAAGAAGCCCGTCATCCTCGCCGGCCACGAGATCGCGACGTCCGACGCCTTCGCCGAGGCGGCCGAACTGGCCGAGACACTGGGCGCGCCGGTGCTGCAGCAGACCGTGGCCTGGGGCGCGCATTTCCCCTCAGAGCATCCCGCCTATCTCGGCGCGCTGAACCGCGACCAGAAGTACGTGCGCCGCGTCCTCTCCGACTACGACCTGATGCTCTGTGTCGGCGCCGACGTGCTCAAGATGTCGGTGTGGAGCGAGACCGAGCCGCTGCCGGAAACCACCAAGGTGGCGATGATCGGCTTGCGCGACTGGGAGATGGGCAAGAACTTCCCGGCCGAGATCGCGCTGCGCGCAGACGTGAAGGAGACGCTCAAGGCCCTGATCCCGCTCCTGAAGAAGCTGGGCGGCAAGCAGCTCGCCGACCAGGCCAAGGCCTCGCTGGCCGAGATCTCGACGCGCAACTGGAGCACCCAGCGTGCCCAGAAGGCGGCCAAGGTCGCGACGCCCACGACCGGCCCGCTGCCGGCGGAGTGGGTGATGATGCGCCTCAGCGACAAGCTGCCGAAGGATGCCATCGTCGTCGAGGAAGGCCTTACCAGCACCATGACGCTGCCGAGCTACTTCCCCTTCCGCGACAAGAACAGCTTCTTCGGCAATGTCAGCGGCGGAATCGGCTGGGGCATCGCCGCCGCCGTCGGTGTGCAGATCGCCGAGCCGAAGCGTCGCGTCGTGGCGGTGATCGGCGACGGCAGCGCCATGTACTCGATCTCGGCGCTGTGGAGCGCGGCCAACCAGAAGCTGCCGGTGATCTTCCTGATCACCAACAACGAGGGCTACCAGATCCTCAAGAACCGCCTGAAGCTGTTCCACGGCAACGACACGCCGATCGGCATGGACTTCAACGATCCGCCGATGAACATCGCGAAGATCGCCGAGGGCTTCGGCCTGCCGTCCGAACGTGTCGACACGGCGGAAGGCTTCGACGCCGCCCTCGACCGGGCGCTGGCCCGGACCGACGGGCCGACACTGATCGAGGCGATGGTGAAGAAGGGCTGAGCCGAGGAAGTACCTATGTCAGCCGTCAGGCATTCCTTCGTCGAGACGCGCGGCTTCCCGACCCATGTCGCGGAGGCCGGCAATGGCGCGCCACTTCTCCTGCTGCACGGCTGGCCGGAATTCTGGGCAACCTGGGAGCCGATGTTCGAGCGGCTGGGTGATCGCTTCCGCCTGATCGCGCCCGATTTCCGGGGCTTCGGCGAAAGCGGCAACCCGACGTCCGGACCCTCCGACCAGGCCGGGCCCGACGTGCTGGCCGACGACATCGCCGCCCTGCTCGATCGCCTGGGCATTGCGAAGGCCGGCTTCGTCGGCCACGACGTCGGCGCCTATGTGATGCAGCGGCTGGCGATCCGCCATCCCGACCGCGTGGCCGGGCTGTTCTTCTTCAACTGCGGCACTCATGGCGTCGGCGCGCGCTGGCGGGCGCCCGAGCAGATCAACGAGATCTGGTACCAGACCTTCCACCAGATGCCGTTCGCGCCCGGCATCGTCGGCGCCTCGCGCGATTCGTGTCGGGCCTACTTCCGGCATTTCCTGACGCACTGGTGCCATCGCAAGGAAGCTTTCGACGGCGTGCTGGAACGCTGGGTCGACAATTTCATGCGGCCCGGCAACCTCCAGGGCGGCTTCAACTGGTACATCTCGCAAAATGCCGGGCGGCTTGCGGTTATGGCCGGCACGGCGCCGAAGCCGCCGGTCATCACCCAGCCGGCGCGCGTCCTGTGGGGCCGTCACGATCCCGTGCTGAAGTCCTCCTGGATCGACGTCGTCGGGGAGTACTTCAAGGACGTGGAGGCTGGAATCGCGGAGGATGCCGGCCACTTCGTTCACTATGAGCAGCCCGATCTCGCAGCCCGAGAGATCGCTCAGTTCTTCGAGCGGATTGGCTACCGCGTCTAAAAAGCGAAGGTTCGCCCCGATGAAGGCCATACGGTCCGCCGATCTCAGTTCCATCGACAACTATGTCCCGGTGGACCTGCGCGTCCCCCAGCCGGGCGAGGGCGAGGTTCGCATCAAGGTCGCTGCCTGCGGGGTCGGATTCGTCGACGCTCTGGTTGCGCTCGGCCGCTATCAGGTGAAGCCACCCTTGCCTCACGTGCCCGGTGCCGAGATCGGGGGACTGGTCGATGCGTTGGGGCCAGGGGTCACAGGATACGCGATAGGAGAGCGTGTCCTGGCGCAGGTGCGCGGCGGCTTTGCAGAGTACGCGATTGCCTCCGA
>JAKFVZ010000389.1 GCA_021732965.1 Reyranella sp. | reverse complement strand
CTTCTTCCATGACCATGTGCTCGTGAAACAGCCGGGCGGCAGCACCGTGACGCCCTGGCACCAGGACCAGCCCTATTACTTCGTCGACGGCCGGCAGAGCGTCAGCTTCTGGATCCCGCTCGACCCCGTCCCGCGCGACGTCGTCATGGAATGCATCAAGGGCTCGCACGGCTGGGGCAAGGGCTTCCGGCCGATGCGCTTCGACGGCACGCGGCTCTACGCCAACGACGATTTCGAGGTGATGCCCGACATCGAGACGCTGCGGCCCACGCTCGACATCGCAGGCTGGGACATGCAGCCGGGTGACGCCATCGCGTTCAATTTCCGCACCGTGCATGGCGCGCCGGGCAACCCGTCGCCGCGCTCGCGCCGCGTTTTCTCGGCGCGCTGGGTCGGCGACGACGCGGTCTTCGCCAGGCGCGCCGGACGCACCTCGCCGCCCTTCCCCGATCTCGAATTCACCGACGGCGCGCCGTTCGACGCCCCGATGTTTCCCGTCGTCCATCGTTCGTAACAGTCACAGCAGGAGCTTCATCAATGACCAAGTTCACAGCATTCGCTGCCGTCCTGGCGGCAACGGCCTTCGCGGGCACCGCCGCGGCTCAGGACACCAAGGTCGCCATCGGCATCTCCGGCTGGACCGGCTTCGCGCCGATCACGCTGGCCAAGGAGGCCGGCATCTACAAGGCCAACGGCCTCGACGTCACGATCAAGAAGATCCCGCAGAAGGATCGCCACCTTGCGATCGCCTCGGGTGACCTGCAGTGTGCCGCGACCACGGTCGAGACCTGGATCGTCTGGAACGCCAACGGCATTGCCACGACGCAGCTCTTCAAGATGGACCAGGGCATGGGCTCGGACGGCATCGTCGCCCGCAACGACATCACCAAGGTCTCCGACCTCAAGGGCAAGACCGTCGCCGCCTCGGCGCCCGGCACCAACCCGCACTTCACGCTGGCCTGGATCCTGAAGAAGAACGGCATGTCGCTGAAGGACGTGAAGCTCGTAACCCTGGAGCCGGCGCCCGCCGCCAACGCCTTCGTCACCGGCAAGGACCTCGATGCCGCCGTCACCTACGAGCCCTATCTCAGCCTGGTGCGCGACAAGCCCGAGACCGGCAAGCTGATCGCCGATTCGCTGCAGTACCCGATGGTGTTCGACTCCTTCGGTTGCACGCCGAAGTTCATCAAGGAGAACCCCAAGGCCGTGAAGGCCCTGACCGAGAGCTACTTCCAGGCCCTCGAGATGATCGAGAAGGACAAGCAGAAGGCCTTCACCATCATGGGCGCTGACGTGAAGCAGACGGCCGAGCAGTTCGAGAAGTCGCAGTCCAAGATCAAGTGGGCCGACCGCGAAGCCAACAAGAAGTTCTTCAACGGCGAGATCCAGGCCTTCAACAAGGAAGCCGCGGAACTGCTGCTGGAAATCGGCGTGATCAAGGCCAAGCCGGACAACATGGATACGTTGTTCGACACGACGTACATCAAGTAACGATTGATCCGCCTCCCCCGTCATCGGGGGAGGTGCCTCGTCTTACGAGGCGGAGGGGTCATGACCCCTCCGTCGGCGTAGGACGCCGACACCTCCCCATTTGAATTGGGAGGCAGACGAGTAGACGCATGAAACTGCTGGTTCCCGTCAAGCGGGAGAATCGCATCGTCCTGGGCGTGGCGTTCTTCATCGCCTTCGTCGCGCTCTGGTGGCTGATCACCTGGACCGGCGCCGTCCCGAAGCACTTCCTTGCTTCGCCGTGGCAGACGCTGGTCTCGGGCTGGAACCTGTTCGCGACACAGGGCTTCACCCACGACGTCGGCATGACCATCTGGCGCGTCGTCGGCGGCTTCGTGCTCGCCGCCGTCATCGCCGTGCCGCTCGGCATCGCGATGGGCGTCTACAAGCCGATCGAGGCCTTCTTCGAGCCCTTCGTCTCCTTCGCGCGCTACCTGCCGGCCTCGGCCTTCATCCCGCTGCTGATCCTGTGGGTCGGCATCGGCGAGGCGCAGAAGCTCACCGTCATCTTCATCGGCTGCTTCTTCCAGCTCACCCTGATGATCACCATGATCGTGAGCGGCACGCGTCGCGACCTGGTCGAGGCCGCCTATACGCTGGGCTGCAAGGATACCGGCGTCATCCGCCGCGTGGTTCTTCCCGGCGCCGCGCCCGACATCGCGGAGGCGCTGCGCCAGGTACTGGGGCTGGGCTGGACCTACATCATCGTCGCCGAACTGATCGGCGCCTCCTCGGGCATCGGTCACATGATCACCGACAGCCAGGCGCTGATGGCGACCGACCATATCATCGCGGGCATCGTGGTGATCGGCCTGGTCGGCCTGCTCTCCGACTTGGCGTTCAAGAAGGTGAACCAGCACCTGTTCTCGTGGAGCCTGCTGCGATGAGCCGGCTCTCGATCCGCAAAGTCTCGAAGACCTTTCCCGGGCACAAGCGCAACGTGCCTCCGACCCAGGCGCTGCTGCCGGTCGATCTGGAAGTGGGAGACAACGATTTCATCACGGTGCTCGGACCCTCGGGCTGCGGCAAGTCCACCCTGCTGCGGCTGGTCGCCGGACTGGAGACACCTACCACCGGCGAGATCAGCCTCGACGGCGCGAACATCGTGGGGGCCGGCGCGGACCGCGGCGTGGTGTTCCAGAGCTATACGCTCTTCCCCTGGCTGAACGTCCGCCAGAACATCTGCTTCGGGCTGCGCGAGAAGGGCATGAAGCTCACGGAGCAGCGCGAAATCAGCGACCGCTTCATCGCCCAGGTCGGCCTGCGCGGCTTCGAGGATCATTTCCCCAAGCAGCTCTCCGGCGGCATGCAGCAGAGGGTGGCGATCGCGCGCGCGCTGGCCAACGACCCGAAGATCCTGCTGCTCGACGAGCCGTTCGGCGCGCTCGACAACCAGACGCGCGTATTGATGCAGGAGCTGCTGCTCGGCATCTGGGAGCAGGCGCAGAAGACTGTGATGTTCATCACCCACGACATCGACGAGGCCATCTTCATGGCCAGCCGCGTCGTCGTGTTCAGCGCCCGCCCCGGCCGCATCAAGACCGAGCTGACCGTCGACCTGCCCCACCCGAGGCACTACACGGTCAAGACGACGCCCGAGTTCATGGCGCTGAAGGCCCGCCTCACCGAGGAGATTCGGGTCGAAGCCATCGCCGCGGATCACTGAGGGACCGATGGCCTCGACCGCGCTCTATCAGCAGGTCGAAGACTATATCGTGCGCCATATCCAGGACGGCACCTGGCCGCCCGGCCATCGGCTGCCGTCGGAGCACCATCTGGTGGCGCAGTTCGGCATGTCGCGCATGACCGTGAATCGAGCCCTGCGCGATCTCGTTCAGCAGGGCCGCATCGTGCGTGTGGCCGGCGTTGGCAGCTTCGTGGCCGAGGAGAAGCCCCAATCCACCCTGCTGCACATTGCCAGCATCGCCCGCGAGGTTCGCCAGCGCGGCCACGACTACCGGTGTGCCCTGATCGCCGCCGATCGCGTCGCGGCACCCGTCGACGTCGCGGCCTGGCTCGGCCTGCGTCCGGGGCAGCCCGTCTTCCATTCGGTGTGCCTTCACCTCGAGAACGAGGTGCCGGTCCAGCTCGAGGATCGCTACGTCAATCCCGAGGTCGTGCCGGCTTTTCTCGACCAGGATTTCAGCGAGATGCCGCCCGGCGAATATCTCGTGCAAAACGTGCCGTTCGATGAGATCGAGCACATTGTCGATGCCGTGCTGCCGACGCCCGAACAGGCCAGCCATCTGAGGATCGGCGCGGGAGAACCCTGCCTGATGCTGACGCGGCGCACCTGGACGCGGGCGGTGCCGGTCACGATGGTCCGCTGCCTGCATCCTTCGTCACGATACCGGCTCGGCTGCCGCTTCGACGCGGTGGGAAATCAGAGATTGGGCTGAAGCGCCTGATCTGCGGTGAAGGCGGCCCACGAGCGCGACGCCTGCTGCGCCCAGAGTGCCCTCTTCAGCTGGGCTTCGAGTCGCTCACGCGCGACCTTGTCGGCGGGTTCGAGCTCATCTTCCGGGCGGAGATAATCGCGGGGCATACCGACCAAACGCCACGACCGGCGATAAAGTTGCATCGCATCATCAAGTCGCCTTGAGTTTCATCCCCGGCGGCGGAACCGCGGCCTCGGGATCGACGGCACGGATCACGTAAGCGTCGGCTTCGGGCTCGTACTTCGACCAGAGGCGGCCCAGTTCGGCGATCGGCTGGGCATGGTCGTCGGCTCTCAGGTCGACATAGGGAAAAGATTCCCGATCGACGACGAGCAGCGCGGCTGAAGTCACCGGCTGGAACTCGCCGCCGGCCGCCTCGCCCGCCGCCAGCGCATCGAGCAGGCGGCGCGCCAACGGCTGATCCGGTGCGGCCTCAAAGGCACTGACCATGGCTTGCGGCAGCGCTGCGGAGCGCACGATGTTGGCGATCGAGGCGCAGTCCTTGCCCTGCGCCTCGCCGCGCTCGGCGCGGACATTGGCGCCGGAATAGACGGCGGTACGGCCCGCCGCATCGATCAGCGCCAGTTGCCGCCAATGACGGTGCGGCGTCGCTGCGACGACGGCCTGCATCGCCTCCGGCGCCGAGAAGCCGTGGGCCAGCAGGTCGAGCGCCAGCGGCCCCAGCCGCGGGTCGGTGCGATGCTGCGTCAGCGCCGCGCCGATCCCCGCCCGCGCATGCGAGCAGCGCGATCCGACCGAGATCGACGAGGTGGTCACCACTGCTCCCAGCATCCCGGTACGGGCACAGCGTCCGACGAGCGAGAAGGTCATGTCAGTGCCCCGCAGTCTGTTCGTCTCAAGTTGACCAAACCTACCTCATCCTGAGGAGCCGCGCGCAGCGCGGCGTCTCGAAGGATGGGCAACAGACGTAGTGCTCGTTCCCACCCTTCGAGACGCGGTCCTGCGGACCGCTCCTCAGTGTGAGGACTTTGTTGTTCGCTCGCTTTCACACGCGCTTCTACAAACCCGGCAGATTGAGCCCCTTCTCGCGGGCGCAGTCGATGGCTTCCTGGTAACCCGCGTCGGCGTGGCGCATGACGCCGGTCGCCGGGTCGTTCCACAAGACGCGCTCGACCCGCTTGCTGGCCTCAGGTGTGCCGTCGCAGACGATGACCATGCCGGCATGCTGGGAGAAGCCCATGCCGACGCCGCCGCCGTGATGCAGCGACACCCAGGTCGCGCCCGACGCGCAGTTTAGCAGAGCGTTGAGCAGCGGCCAGTCCGACAC